>JAABTD010000263.1 GCA_011390065.1 Desulfobacteraceae bacterium | reverse complement strand
ATAAAATCCGACCGCCATCTGGATCCGATTGTCGGCGGTTTTTCGATCTGTCCCGGACTCAAGTCTTTCACTTCGTGGACCGAATCCGCCAGCGCCCCCAGGAGGATGGATTCTCCGCCGATGTCCAGATCCATGACGACAATTCGCGTGTTCTGCGTGTTTTCGGCTTCAGGCAGCCCGAATTTCAGGCGCAGGTCCATGACCGGGACCACACCTCCCCGCACGTTGATAACGCCCCGCATGAATTCCGGGGTCCCCGGCATCTTCGTTATGGGAAGCAAATCCAGGACCTCCCTCACCTGGGCGACATCCAGCGAAAATAGTTCGTCCCCCAGTCTGAAGGTAAGGTACTGTCTCATTATCGTTTTTTCTTTTTCACTCATATCCGAATCCTCCAACCGCAAACCGATAATCATTTTGACTTAATATTTCTCGAACTCTGAGTCCGCCGAATCGCCGTTGTGGCTGCGGACCTGATGGCCTTCGCCTTCTTCCGCATGCGAATGCGCGATGTGGGCCACATGTTCGGGCGCCGCCTGTTTTCGGCTTTTCTTTTTCACAACCGGCGCATTGGCGCGGGCCTTGTTGCCGTTGCCCGATATCTTGAAAAACTCGACAGAAGCCTGAAGCTGCTCGGCCTGGGCCGACAGTTCCTCGGCAGTCGACGCCATTTCCTCGGACACGGAGGAATTCTGCTGGATCACCTCGTCCAACTGTTGAATCGCCTTGTTGATCTGTTCCGCTCCGGTGTTCTGTTCATTGCTGGACGCGCTGATTTCCTGGACCAGTTCCGCCGTTTTTTTAATGTCCGGCACGATTCTTTCAAGCATATTCCCCGCCTTTTCCGCAATATCCACGCTGGATGACGAGAGCTTGCTGATCTCGTTTGCGGAAAGCTGGCTTTTTTCCGCCAGCTTGCGGACCTCGGACGCCACAACGGCGAACCCCTTGCCGTGCTCTCCGGCCCTGGCCGCCTCGATTGCGGCGTTCAACGCCAGAAGATCGGTCTGGCGAGCGATTTCCTCAATGATGGAAATTTTCTGGGCGATCTCCTTCATGGCCCCGACTGTTTCAACAACCGCCTTTCCACCCTCACTTGCGTCCTCCGCGGATTTTATCGCTATCTTTTCGGTCTCGAGCGCGTTGTCCGCGTTTTGCTTGATATTGGCGGCCATCTGTTCCATGGAGGATGAAACTTCCTCGCCGGAAGCCGCCTGTTCGGCGGCGCCCTGCGACATCTCCTCGGAACTCGCGCTCATTTCCTGGCTGCCGGACGCCACATTGTCCGCGCCGTCCTTTACCTGGGCCACCACCTCGCGAAGTTTTGATATCATGTCCCTCATCGCCTCCGCCAGCACACCCACCTCGTCTTTCTGATCGATCTTGATTTCGGCGGTAAGGTCGCCGCCCGCCACGGTTTGGGCGAACTCGACACCCTTGACCAAGGGATTCGAAATGCCCCGCGCAACGATGAACGCGAAAACCGCGACGACGAGCGCGATTATCAGGGCGGATACAAGGACGGAAATCAACATCGCCCTGATCGGCTCCCTCACTTCGGCCTCGTCGATTTCCGCCAGCAGCGCCCACGTCAGATCTCCGATTTTCACCGGCGTGAAAGCCGAAAGAACCGGGTTTCCGTTGTAGTCCGCGATCACCTTGCTGTCCGTATTGCCGGAAAGCGCTTCCCTGGCCGCCTCGGTATCGACGCTCCCGTTGGACGGATTGGCGAAGGACGCCTTGACCGTGTGGTTGATGGAATCGAGAAAGGAATCGGAGCGCATGAGCTTGTCGGCGCCCACGAGGTACGTTTCCCCGGTCTTCCCCATGCCGGTGCGCTCCTGCATGATGTCGTTGATGGCGGTGAGAGGAAGCTGAAGGGCCACGATCAGTTCCACCTGGCCATTAAACACAAGGGGCTCGGCCACAAACGCACTAGGCTCGTTGTTGCTCGGGGCGTACGCTTCGAAATCCGCCATGCCGAACTGCTTGGTCTCGACGGTTTTCTTCACGAGCCTGCCCAGGCTGGAACTCGAATATTTGCCGGTGCGGAAATTGGTTTGGAAATCGGATTCCTTTTCAACCGTATAAAAAACATACCCGTCCGGGTTCATCAGGAACAGGTCGTAATACCCGTATATCTCCTTGTATCTCGTGAAAAAATCATTTCCGTCCGTGGTCTGGGGGCAAAACGCCTCGGCCACGTCCATTTCGGTCATCATGGCCCAGCGGATTCCGTTGCCGATCTCTATGGCGTCCCAACACGAGAGGACGGGATTTCCGTTATAGTCGATAATAACCTGCTGGTCTTCCTTCCCGGCCAGGGCGGTCCGCGTGGCCTGGGTTTCGACTGTCGTGCCGTTTTTGAACGACGCGGCAACGGAATGGCCTTCCTTGTCGAGGAATGAATCCGAGCGCATCAATCCGTCCCGGCCCACGAGGTAGGTTTCGCCGGTCTTGCCCATGCCGTCCCGCTTGAGCATGATCGCGTTGATTTTGTTCAGCGGGACCTGGAAGGCCACGTAACCCTTCAGAATTCCGGCGCTGTCCCTCATCTGGGCCGTCATGAACATGGCGGGTTCGCCTCCGGATGGTGAATACGGCGCCATGTCCGCGACCGCGATATCTTCGGGTCCCATCGATTTCGCTGTTCTGAACGCCTTTCCGATTCCCTGGTCCTTCAGTTCGCTGTCCGGAATCGTCATGCCCAAATCCGATTCGCGGTTTACCGTGTATACGATGTCCCCGTCGTCATGAATCAGGAAAATATCGTACCATCCATTAATTTTCATGACATTTTTCATACGGGGGTCGTATTTTTTGGCCAGGGTTTTCCACTCCTCGGTGTTCACGGCATCGCCGGCGTACTCGAAAGCGCTGTCGAATTCCACCAGGGCTTCCATAACATATTGGTCATCCTTCAAAATTTTCAATTCGGACTTCATGGATTCGATGTAGTCGTTAAGCTGTGATTTTTTCAGTTCCTGAACAGCTTCGAGTTTTTCGAATGCTTCCTTTCGCAATGTGGATACCGTTTCAACGAGAACGCCCATGTCGCCCCTGCGTTCCCCGAAATATTTTTCGATCTCCGCCTTTTTGATATCCCGCACCGCCTCGAGCTGGGCGTACGACTTCGACATCAACGCCTCTGTCGCCAGCCGGGAACTCCACCACCCCACGAGCCCGAGCGGAATGAGGCCCACGAGCAGGAACAGCCCCATCAGTTTTGGTTTCATTTTGATGTTTCCGAGTTTGATCATTTTTACCTCCTTTTGTCGTTATTTCCGATACCCTTGATAAATTCGGACCTCCATTTGCATTTGGATCCGACGCGAATTCGGTTTTTTATGTGGCTCGGCCAGCCCGAAAAACCGGATGGATTATTTCCCCGGGATTCCGTTAAGCCATGTTTAAAACGGGGTTGTCCCTTTCTGTTTCACTGTTGTTTTTTTCATTTGCGGTCATAGGGAAAAAGAGATGATCCTCCGGACCCTGGACGAAACCGGGGGCAACCGGACCCGGGCCGCCGAAATCCTGGGGATCAGCCGGATTTCCACGGCCTTCTCCATCCGTTCCATGAGGCTGACCTGCTCCACGGGGCCGTCGGACATGACCCAGATGTCTTTGCTGAGGGCAGCTTCCCCCAGAGAGAGGAGGAGGGATTCGCCCTCATCGGAGACCCGCGCCAGCCCCCCGGGCATGACCTGAAACCCCTCCTTTGTCGCGGAGATGTAGAACCTGCAGATGACCCGCCGGGGTCCGGCCCCCCCTTCCGAAAGGGTCGGAATGGTCGAGAGTTCCGTCTTCTCCTGGGCCATGTATTCGTAGGGCGCGAATCTCATCTGTTCCATCAGGATCTCTTTCTCGGCCCCTGACATCTTCGCGCAGTCCGCGGCAAAGGGTTTTCTGACATTGAAGGCCGAGCGGACCGCATACCGCTCCATGTCGCCGATGACCCGGGCCAGGGATCCGGGATTGCCGCACCAGAGCGCCGGCAGGTCCTCCAGCAGCGGTTCCTCCCTTAGAATCTCCCGGCAGAGCCCCGGCAGCACCGTGGAGAACGCGGGCCTCTCCAGCACACCCGCGCCGATGGGGTTGACCACCGCGACGTTTTGGGTCCTCGCGGCCTGAATCAGCCCGGAGACGCCGAGGTTGGGATCGCCGCGCAGAGAGAGGGGGTCGCAATCGCTGTCGCCGATCCAGCGGAAGATCATGTCCACCGGCTCGAGGCCCCCCAGGGTCTTCACATAGACCTTGTCGTCCCTGACCGTGAGATCCCCGCTTTCCACCAGGGGATAGCCGAGATACCGGGAGAGAAACGCCTGCTCGAAATAGGTTTCGCTGGCGGGCCCCGGTGAGAGCAGAACGATCTGGGGGTCGTCCCGGTTGTAAAACGAAGCCCCCCGGAGATATTCCTGCAGGTTGATGAAAAAAGGCGCCACCCGCATGACGCTGTTCCGGTGGAATATCCCGGCCAGGACATTGGAGATGATGACGCGGTTTTCCAAAGTAAAGCCCGGCCCGGCCGGGGGCTGGGTCCTGTTGCCGATGACCCGCCATTCCCCGGCCGAAGTCCTGCACAGGTCCACCGCGAAAAAGACCAGCGCCGATGTGCCCGGGGTCCCGATGTCCGTACAGGCGGGGAGAAAACCGGGGTTTGCAAAGAGGAAGTCCGGGGGCTCTTTTGAATCAGGTCCGCAAACCGGTCCCTTTCCGCCTGGGCCGCATGGGGCCCCACCAGCATTCCGTATCCGCCCGATTCATTGGCCGCCTTCACCACCAGTTTGTCCAGGTTGGCGAGCACATACTCCCGTTCCTTGGGGTCCCAGCAGATATAGGTGGGCACATTGGGCAGTATCGGGTCCTGGCCCGAATAGTATTTTATGATTTTCGGAACATAGGCATAGACCACCTTGTCGTCGGCAATCCCCGTGCCCGGCGCGTTGGCCATTGCCACCCGTCCGGCCCCGTAGACCTCCATGATGCCCGGAATCCCCAGCACCGAATCGGGCCGGAAGACCTTGGGGTCGATGAAGTCATCGTCGATCCGGCGGTAGAGTACATCCACCCGGGCAAAGCCCTTTGTGGTCCGCATATGGACGAATCCGTCGATGACCATCAGGTCCCGGCCCTCCACGAGTTCGACGCCCATCTGCTGGGCAAGGAAGGAGTGTTCGAAATAGGCCGAGTTGTAGATGCCCGGCGTCAGCACGCAGATGGTCGGATCCTGCACACTGTCCGGTGCGAGGTGTTCGAGCATCTCCAGAAGCCGGTTGGGGTAATCGTCAACGGCCCGGACATTGGACGCATTGAAGACCTGGGGGAATGTCCTTTTCAGCACCTGCCGGTTTTCCAGCACATAGGAGACCCCCGAAGGGCATCTCAGGTTGTCCTCCAGCACATAGAACTGGCCGTCGCTGTCCCGCACCAGTCAAAGGGAAAGATCTTTTCCGTGCCCTCCTCATTGCCGTAGACCGCAAAGGTGATTCCCATCTGAAGGAGCATGGCCTCGGCCGCCTTCTGCCGCCGCATGAGTTCCCTGTCGCCCAGGGAGTCGATCATATCCACCAGCAGCGTTGCACCGGCCCGGGGTTTCCCGGCTCTTTCAAAGAGTTCGTCGAAAAAATTCCCCAGGTTGTAATCGCTGAAATTCATATCATCCACACTCCTTTCCGCCCAGGCCGGAAAGACTCCCTGAGCGTCCCTTTGGGATCGTTACGCTGCCCCGCGGGACAGCAGTCTTACTGTGAAGAGTATCTGATGCATCCGAAATACATTTGTCGTATCAATATTTTCCGATTTACCCGATAACGCGGTTACATCGGATTGGACTCTGTCGCCGGCATAGCCGATCGCGGATACCGATGATTCCTATACAGTAAAGCCGGGCAAAATGGTCCCCAAAATCCTCAAAACCGCATTCTGTCAGCCGGATCTCGTTCAGTGATGATAACCATATCTTTCGGGTTAAGGGACTGCTTGGTTCCTTTATCCATGTTGATTAACAATTCGTTCAACCATTGATATATTGTAATAGATGGTTTAACAATGAAAAAAGTGCGCAAAAAAAGCTTATAGACTTTACAGAAAAATTAACGTATAGTCAATATGATATAGCGAATGGTCAGTGATACCCCAAAATTCCTTTTTTCAGGAAATATTGCCGGACTTGCGCTGCCGAATCCATTTCTCGATATCTGAGAAAGAATCGCAATCCAGAATGAGCTTCATCAGTTCGAGTTGTTCCTCTGGACCCATCCCTTTCAGCATTTTCATATCTTCGAGGGGACGCTGATACTTCTCCATCAGCGCAAGAC
>JAABTD010000462.1 GCA_011390065.1 Desulfobacteraceae bacterium | reverse complement strand
AGTTCGCCGTCGATGTATTCGGACATCTTTTCGAACAGTTCGCGGCAGTGGGCGGGGTCATGGTGAGGATGGGTCATGGTCGAAATAGCCTTTCAGGGCCTCCCGGAGGGCCAGCCGGCCCCGGTGAAGGCGCACCTTGACGTTGGCGGGGCTGATGTCGAGGATGCCGGCGGTCTCCTCGGTGGAAAACCCCTCGATGTCCCGCAGGACGACGACGAGTCGGTATTTTTCGGGGAGGGCGGCGATCTTTTCCCGGAGAGCGGCGGACAATTCCTCGTCGAGGAGCCGGTCCAGGGGCTGGACCGCCCATTCGGGCGGTCTTTCCGGGAGGGCGTCGCCCTCCCCGGGCATGAAGTCTTCGAGGGAGAGGTCCGGCTCCGGGGCGAATTTGGATCGCCGCCGTTTTTTGATGCAGACGTTGCCGGCGATCCGGTAGAGCCAGTTCTTGAACTTGGTTTCCTGGCGAAAGCCGTCCAGGTGGCGGAAGACGTTGAGAAAAGTTTCCTGGACCAAGTCCTCCGCATCCTGGACGTTGTTGCACAACCGAAGCCCGAAGTTGTAGAGCCGGCCCTGGTATCGGGCCACCAGGTCCCCGAACCGGCCTGCTTCGCCCCGGTTGATGGCGTGGATCAGGCCCGCATCCTTATCCGTTTCCCTTTCCGGTCTGTTCGTCATTCTCCTTTTTGCTTGTCAACTGACAAGCATCCCGCATTCAGGTGGAGACGCCCAGTTTTGGTAAAATGTATGCCTGGAGCGCCACCCACGCGCCAACGATAACCAGAAATATCCAAATCTCTCCCATCAGTTTACTCCTTTCACGTCCCCTTTTGAAGGGGAATCTATCCATTTTTTTGAAAAGGCCCAGCAATACAGGGCCGTCAGAATGAAGGCGAAGACCGATCCCAGGTGGGCCAGATCCAGCAGGATGACGGCCGCGGGCGGAAACACGTAGCCGGGGAAATTCTTCGCCGCCAGCAACAGGCCGGTGACGAGGATGACCCCGATAAGCCCCGCCCTCAGATACCCGGTCGGCGTCAGCTTCGGCCGCTCGGGCCGGGTCCGGACATAAGCCGTGACGAAATAGGCGGCCAGTCCCAGGATCAGCACGGCGCCGATATAGTGAAGATAATGTGTCACATGGAACATGGCAAGCCAGCCCAGTCCCGGGATGTCGGCGATATAGTACCGCTTGAAAATGGGCATCTGGGCGAAGCCGGTCAGGGCCAGCAGAAACATCAGCAGGCCGTAGCCGTAGCGGACCGGCGGGATTGCCGCGTTACGCGTGGTCATGGTCGGTTCCCTCCCTGTCGATATGCTCGGGTTTCTCTTTTTTCTTGTTATCCGCCACAATTTGTTTGCCCCAGGCCGCGGCGATGCCGGCGATGGGGGCGATGGCCATGCCGAGCACGAGGTTGTTGGCCTTGGCCATGGTGTTTTCCGCCGGTTTGAAATGGGGCCGGCCCTTGCCCTTGTCGACGGCCTTGTTCAATTCCTTGAACGGAACGGGGGAGACATAGAGGGTGTTGGTCCCGCCGTTCTCCGTCTCGCCGTAGATGTAGCCGCCGGTCTCGTCGGCCAGTTGATGGGCCTTGCGGACGATCTCGTCCCGGGGCCCGATGATCTGGGCCCCTTCGGGGCAGGATTCGATGCAGGCGGGAACGCCGCCCTCCGCGACCCGGTCGTAGCACCGGTCGCACTTGGTCATGATCCCGTTGCCGGCGAACGCGGGAAGCAGCTCCAGGTAGAGGCCCGCGCCGGTCTGTCGCTGGGGGATGTGCCAGGGACAAACCTTCCGGCATTTGGACCCGCCCAGGCAGATGTCCTTATCAATACGGGAGATGCCGTTTTTGTACTGCTGGGCCGCGCCCCAGGGGCAGAGCTTGACGCAGGGCGGATTGACGCAGTGCATGCAGCGCCGGGGAACCGACAGAAACCGTTCCTCGCCATCGACATCCACCACGGCTTCCTGGATGAAGAGCCAGTTGTAGGGGGTCAGCCGGTCGGATGCGTACTGATCGTCGGACCAGTCTTCCACCGGTACCCGGTTGGGATACATTTTCGGAAACGGCTTTTTCGCCTCCGGATATTTTTCAGAATTGGCGTCCCGGCAGGCCTCCACGCAGGCCCCGCAGCCGATGCACTTGTTGATGTCGATGAGGGTGGCCAGTTGACGACCCCCTTTGGCCCCTTTGACGGCCGCCGCCGGCGCGCTGGTGGCCGCCACGGCCCCGGCCGCCGCCAGGCTGCCTTTTAGAAAGGACCGTCTTGAAAGCTGGATTGCCATTGAACCTCCTCTGATTCCAATATAGTTTAACGGCCCAATTCGGCCGTTTGACATTAAAGAGCCAGGGGAGGCGGAAAGGTTACAAAAATCTTTTTTCGATAAAATCCGCCAGCGCGAGAATATCGTCCAGGCCGAAAACCGGCACGTCGAGATCCATGTCGGCGTCGGTGACGAAGGCGGCGAGGTCGGGGTGGCCGGGGAAGATGGGGGGCTTGCCGGCGGCTTGGCGGAAGACTTCGATTTTAGGGCGGGGTTCCCGTTTGTAGCCTTCGGTGATGACCAGGTCCATGTCCTGGAAATAGAGGGCGAGGCTGTCCAGGGAATCGCAGCCGTTGTCCTTGACCAGGGCGATGCGGCCCGGCCCGGCGGCGACGACCGTATCGGCGCCGGCGGCTTTGTGGCGCCAGCTGTCCTTGCCCTTTTTGTCCATTTCGACGACATGCGAGGCGTGTTTGATGGTTCCGATCCGGTAGCCGCGTCGTTTCAACTCCGGTATCAGCTTTTCGATCAGCGTGGTCTTGCCGGACTGGGACGTGCCGACGATGGAGATGATGGGGGGCATGATCCGTTTTCCTGTCTTGGAAAGGTTAATCGTTGTCGGCGTTGCCGGCCGCGCGTTTGGTTTCCTTGTCCATGAAATGGATGGGGCACGACGAGCGGAATTTGCAGTAAATTTCAGGATCGCGGCAGTGCATGCAGTCTTCGCACATGTAGATTTCATGTTTCATGCAGCGGTACGGCGTTTTCCGGTCAGGGTGGTTGACGCAAGGGCCCATGGTTTTGGTTAATTTCCGTTGAATTCCCGGATCTCGCGGCCGATCTCCCGGATTTGAGCCGACAGGGCGGTCCGATCGATGGTGGTCAGCTGCCGGTCCGCCATCACCACCTGTCCGTTGATGACCGAGGCGGCCGCGTCGCTCCCCCGCACTGCGTAAACAAGGTGGGATTCGGGATGGTACATGGGCGTAAGATGGGGCTTGTCCGTGTCGATGACGATGATGTCGGCCCGTTTACCCGTTTCCAGGGAACCCGTGATGTCGCCCAGACCCAGGGCCCGGGCCCCATCGATGGTGGCCATGCGCAACACGGCGCCGGCATCCAGCACTGTGGGGTCTAAGGTGTTGACTTTGTGGAGCTTGGCGGCAGTATCCATCTCGCCGAAGAGATCGAGGTTGTTGTTGCTGGAACACCCGTCGGTTCCCAGCGCCACGCAGACCCCTGCCTTGAGCAGCTCCGGTATCGGTGCAATGCCCGAGGCCAGCTTCATGTTGCTCTCGGGGTTGTGGGACACCTTGACGTTGTGGTCCCGGAGGAGAGATATGTCGTCTTGGGTGAGCGCCACGCAATGGCAGGCGATGAGGCGAGGGGAGAGAAGCCCCAGGTCCGACAGGTGCGCCACCGGCGTTTTGCCGTATCGTTCGCGCATTTGGTCCACTTCCCCTTTTGTTTCGGAGACGTGGATGACCAGCGGGATGTCGTGGGTTCTGGAGATCGATTCGGCTCTTTTCAGGAGGTCCGGCGCGCAAAGATAGGGGGAGTGCGGTTCCACGGCGATGCTCACCAGAGGATCGTCCCGCCATTTCTCGATGAGCCGCAGGGTGTAGTCGAGCCCTTTTTCGATGGGTCCGTAATGGGGCGAGGGGAAATCGTAGAGCACCTCGCCCACCACCGCCCGAACGCCGGCGTCCCTGGCCGCCTGGGCCACGGCCCCTTCAAAGAGGTACATGTCGCAGAAGCAGGTGGTCCCCGACAGGATCATCTCGGCGCAGGCCAGCGTGGTTCCGGCGTAAACCTTGTCGGCGTCCAGGCGCGCTTCCGCCGGAAAGATGTGGTCCTGGAGCCATTCCATGAGGGGAAGATCATCGGCCAGCCCACGGAACAGGGTCATGGCGGCATGGGTGTGGGTGTTGATCAGGCCGGGCATGATAATGCCGCCCCGGGCGTCGATGACGCGAGCGGCGCCCTCCGCGGCCAGGGTTTCCTCCGGGCCGACGCCGACGATGGCGTCGCCGGAGACGGCCACGGCGCCCCGATCGAACTTCCGGTCTTCCTCGTCCATCGTGAGAACGATGCCGTTGCGGATGAGAAGGTCAATCGACATCAACGGCCTCCATCAGGTTTCGGACCAGAATCGCCAGCCGGGGCGCGGCATCGGCGGCCACTGCCAGGATCTCCTGCAATGTAGCGGGGCCCGGCGCGTCGGGATTGTGGACATTGGTGACAGTGGCAAGCCCCACCACCCGCATGCCGGCGTGAACGGCGGCGAGAACCTCCGTGACCGTGGAAAAGCCCACCGCGTCCCCCCCGATGCCGTGGAGGAAGCGCACCTCCGAGGGCGTCTCCAGGGACGGCCCTTTCATGCCCACATAAACCCCTGTCCGCCAGGGGATTCGTTCTTTTTCTGCTATTTTTCCGGACAGATGAATGAGTTGCTGATCGTAGGCCGCTCCCATGTCGGGGAATCGGACGCCCCAGCTCTCCTCGTTGGGCCCCGCCAGCGGATTTTCACCGGTCAGGTTGATGTGGTCCCGGATGATCATGATGTCGCCCGGCGTAAAGGACGGGTTGAGCCCGCCCGAGGCGTTGGAGACGATCAGTATCCGGATCCCCAGTTCCTGCATGACCCGGATGGGAAAGGCCACCTGTTGGGGGGAATAGCCTTCGTAGATGTGAAACCGTCCCAGCATGGCCGCGACGGACCGGCCGGCGACTTCGCCGAACAGCAGTTGCCCCTTGTGGCTCTGAACCGTGGAACGGGAAAAATGAGGAAGGTCCTGGTAATCGAAAACCGCCGAGGGACTGAGGAATCCGGCGCTGTCGCCCAGGCCGGTGCCGGTGAGAAACCCGATTCTAGGGGGCGAAGGGATGCGTTCCTGAAGGTAGGCAGCCGTTTCTACAGCCCTTTGCTTGTCGTCGCTCATGCCAGTTTCCCCTTGCGTTGAAGGTAAAAGTCGATATCATAGTGCAGGATTGTTTCATCGTCAATAAACAGATCGGGACCGATCGGCAGAGGAGCGGCGATTGCGTCGGGACGGATTTTCGACGGGTTCTGGACAGGCGGAGGGGCTGGATGCAAAATATGAGCGGGTTTCAGAAGGGGGTGCCGGTAACGGAGGGGTTTTTGCAGTCGGTGGTGGATGCTCTCCCGTCCCACATTGGCATCCTGGACGGAGAGGGCGTCATCATGGCCGTGAATGCCGCGTGGCGCGGCTTTGCACAGGGCAACGGCATGGCGGATCCCGCCTACGGCATAGGCGCCAATTACCTGGAGGTCTGCCGGCGGGCCTGCGGCGACAATTCCGAGGAGGCCTCGTCGGTGGCGACGGCTTTCGGGGAACTGCTGCGGGACGAACGGGCGGCATTTTATATGGAATATCCATGCCACAGCCCGGATGAGGAGCGGTGGTTCATGCTGCAGGCCACACAGTTCAACGAGTCGGGCCGACCCTTTGTGGTGGTGGCCCACCACAACATCACCGTTCGGCACGCGGCGGAAAGCCGGCTCCGGGAGACCTTCGACGCCCTCAAAGCCGCCAAGGCGGAGGCCGAAGCCGCCAACCGGGCCAAAAGCGAATTTCTGGCCAACATGAGCCATGAGATCCGCACCCCCATGAACGCCATCGTCGGCATGACCGAACTGCTGTGCGACACCCGTCTGGACGCCGAACAGCGGGAGTGGCTGGAGATCGTCGCCGCTTCCTCGAATCTGCTTATGGCCCTGATCAACGACATCCTCGATTTCTCCAAGATCGAAGCCGGACGAATGGAACTGGAGGCCGTCGATTTCCAACTGGACGCCGTTCTCAAGGAGGTTCAGGGCCTTTTCATGGCCGAAGCCCGGGAGAAAGCCCTGGATCTGAGGGTTCACATTGACCCTGGGATCCGGATGCTGGTGCGGGGCGATTCAGGTCGTTTGCGCCAGATCCTGATGAACCTGGTGGGAAACGGCCTGAAATTTACCCGGGCCGGCTCCGTCTCAATCCATGTGGCCTGCGAGCGGGAGACCGATGCCGGGATCGTGCTTGGCTTTGCGGTGACCGACACGGGGATGGGCATCTCCGAGGCCCATCGCGACCGTATTTTCCAGCCTTTTTCCCAGGCGGACGCTTCCATGAGCCGCAAATTCGGCGGCACCGGCCTGGGGCTGGCCATCTCCCGGCAACTGGCCCAAATCATGGGAGGGGATCTCTGGCTGGAAAGTCGGTTGGGCGCTGGATCGACGTTCCGGTTTACGGTGGTTCTGGAAAAGGTTTTCCCGGACGACGCTGCTGCAGATTTCGCCGACCCACCGTCCGCCGTGGTTCCGGACCGTGATGCGGTCCGGAAGACAGCGATTCCCCGCCGCATCCTCCTGGTGGAGGATCAGCCCGCCAATCAGAAGGTGGCCCTGGGCGTGCTGGAAAAACTGAAACACGAGGTGGACACGGTTTCCGATGGACGGGAAGCGCTTGCCGCCCTGGAAAAAAATCTCTATGATGTCGTGCTGATGGACATCCAGATGCCGGGAATGGATGGATTCGAAGCGACGCGGATCATCCGTGATCCTGATTCGGGGGTTCTCGATCACGCCGTGCCCATCGTCGCCATGACGGCTCACGCCATGAAGGGGGATCGGGAGCGGTGTCTGTCGGCGGGCATGGACGATTATCTGTCCAAGCCGATATCCGTGGAGAGCGTCCGCCAGGCCATTGAGAAGGCGACTTCCAGGCTGCCGGGGGGGCCGCGCTCGGCGTCCGGACAAACGGCTGAAACCGAAACTGAATCCGTCGCGGCCGTTTTCGACGGCCCCTTGCTCCTCCAGCGCTTGGCCGGCGACCGGACCTTGGCCGCCGGCGTGACGGCGATGTTCATCGACGCCGCCCCTGCGGAATGCCGTCAGTTGACGCATGCCCTGGCGACAAAAGCGCCGGATGCGGCACAGCGCCATGCCCACACGTTGAAGGGCATGGCCGCCAACGTTTCAGCGCCGGCGGTGCAGGAGATCGCCCAGGCCATTGAAAAAGCGGCGAAGGCCGCGCGGTTCGAAAAGGCCCGCCCGCTGGTCGCAGACCTCGACGCGGCTCTGAGCGCCTTTAAGCGCCATCCCGAGGTTCGCGCCCTCGTGGATGAAGCGGCTGACGCCTCATCTGATTGGAAACCGCTGAAGAGGAACGGATGATCCATGGCGAAAAAGCGCATTCTCATCGTCGAAGACGAATTCATCGTGGCCCAGGATATCCGGTCGAGCCTCGACCGTTTGGGATACGCCGTTTGCGGCGTCGCATCGACCGGGGAAACGGCCATTCGGATGGCTGTCGAATTGCGTCCGGACGCAATCCTCATGGATGTGGTCCTCAAGGGCGATATGGACGGCATCGAGACCACCCGACATATCCGCGGAAAGGTCGGCATTCCCGTCATCTATTTATCGGCATATGCGGACGTTGGAACCCTGGAGCGGGCTCAGGTCACCGACTCCTTCGGTTATCTCCTCAAGCCGTTCCGGGACCGTGAACTGGACGCCAATATCCGCATGGCGCTCTTCAGGGCCGAAATCGAGGAGAAGCTCAAAGCGGCGGAAAAGATTATCGACCTTAACGAATACCTGCGCCAGGAGATCGCCCGGCGACACCAGATGGAATCTCAACTCGATGAGACCTCGCGTCAGCTTCGGCTGCTGTCGTCGCGCCTCCTGGACGCTCAGGAACAGGAGCGGAAACTTCTGGCCGATGAAATCCACGACAGCATCGGATCGAGCCTGGCAGCCATCAAGTTCAGCCTGGAAGAGACGGTTCACCATCTCAATCAGGACCGGGACGGCGTTCTGGAAAACATGCAGAAGATCATTTCCATGGTCCAGGAGGCCATCGAGGAGTCCCGCCGGATCTCCTCCAGTCTCCGACCCTCCCTCATCGACGATCTGGGACTTTTGCCCACGATCCGCTGGCTCTGCGAGGAGTTCCAGAAAGTCTATTCCGACATCCGGATCGAACGCACTCTCGACATCCGGGAGAAAAACATTGCAGAGGCCCTCAAGATCGTCATCTACCGGATCATTCAGGAGAGCCTCAACAATGCGGCCAAATACAGCAACGCCGACGCCGTTCAGCTCACCCTGACCAAGGAAACGGAGCGCATCCATCTTTCCGTGGCGGACAACGGCGTGGGATGCGACCTCGATCAGCTTGAAAAGGAAGGCCAACTGACCGGCATGGGCCTCCGAAGCATGCAGGAGCGAGCCCATTTTTCCGGCGGATGGTTTGAAATCCGCACGGCGCCGGGCCGCGGAATGGCGATCATGGCCTCCTGGCCGACAAAGCGGTTGACTTCAGATGGAAGCCATTGACTTTTTTTCCCTATTATGAAATGTTGGCCGCCTGATAAAAGGCGCTTTGACAGCGAATCTTTTCTATCTAAACAGAGTGGGAGAACAATTGATGGCATACTCGACACATCCACAGCATCCGGATATCGACAACGAAATGTGGGCGTCAATCGATGAAATCATCGGCCGATATCGGCACAAAGCCGGCTCGGTCATCGCCGCCCTGCGCGAATGTCAGAACGTGGTGGGGTACCTGCCGCCGCTGCTGATGGATTATATCGGACGAGGGTTGAACCTGCCGCCCAGCGATGTTTACGGCGTGGCTTCCTTTTATGCGCTTTTCTCCATGGAGCCCAAGGGCCGACACACCATCAAGGTCTGCATGGGAACGGCCTGTTACGTCAAGGGCATCAAGGAGGTGATGAGCCGCATCACCAATGCCTACCATCTGGAAGAAGGCGGCACATCCCTGGATCGCCGGTTCTCCCTGGAGGCCGTGCGGTGCCTGGGCGCCTGCGGTCTGGCGCCCGTCATGGTGGTGGATGCGGACACCCATGGGGACGTTAAGTCCGACAAAGTGCTCGATATCATCGAGACATATGAATAGATTCGGGACAGGCGGGATGCGATGAGACTACATGAAGTTCGGGAGATTTTAAAGGCGGAGGTCCTCCTCGGCGAAGACCGGCTGGACAGCACGATCATTCTGGGCGGCGGCGGCGCCGACCTCATGGAAGACTTGCTGTCCGCCGTTGCCAAAGGTGCGGTCCTGCTCACCGGACTCACAACTCAACAAGTGGTCCAGACCGCCAAGGTGGCGGAAGTGGGCGCCGTGGTCGTTGTCCGGGGAAAGCGGCCGAGTTCCGAATTTCTCGACATGGCCCGGACGTTTAATATGCCCGTGTTGCGGACGCAGTATTCCATGTTTGTCGCGAGCGGACGACTCTATATGAACGGATTGAGAGGACTGGACGGGTCCTGGTAGGACCGGCGATGCGGTAATGAGGAGAAATCTATGGAAAAACTGACATTCGAGGGGCTTCAACAACGGCAAAAGGCGTTGTCTGAAAAGGCGGCTTCCGCCCATGTTTCCCAGTTGTTGATCTGCGGCGGCACCGGATGCCACGCCACCGGCAGCATCAAGGTGATCGACGCCATGAAGGAGGAGATCCGGAAACAAGGTTTGACCGATAAATACGAGGTCGTCGAAACCGGCTGCAACGGATTCTGCGCCATGGGGCCCATCCTGGTCGTCCACCCGGAAGGGGTGTTTTACCAGAAACTCAAGGCCGACGACGTGCCCGCCCTGGTCCAGGAGCACCTTATCGACGGCAAGCACGTGGAAAAGCTGCTGTACAAGGATCCAAACACCAAAAAGCGGATTCCCCTTCAGGACGACATCCCCTTCTTCAGCCACCAGATGCCCCGGGTCCTGCGCAACAAGGGGCTCATCGACCCGGAATCCATCGACGACTACATCCGGCGGGATGGATATCTGGGCACGGCCAAAGCGCTGCTGGAGATGACCCCGGAAGCGATCATCGGGGAGGTGAAGACGTCCGGTCTGCGGGGACGGGGCGGGGCCGGGTTTCCCACGGGCCTTAAATGGGAATTCGCCAGCAAGAGTCCGAGCGAGGTTAAATACGTGCTCTGCAACGCCGACGAGGGAGACCCCGGGGCCTTCATGGACCGGTCCATTCTGGAGGCCGACCCCCATGCGGTGATCGAGGGGATGATCATCGCCGCCAAGGCCATCAACGCCCACCAGGGGTATGTTTATGCCCGCACGGAATATCCCCTCGCCATCCGGCGGCTCCAGAAAGCCATCGATCAGGCCAAAGAACTGGGCCTCATGGGAGAGAACATCCTGGATTCCGGGTTCGATTTCGAGCTGGAGATTTACCAGGGCGCCGGCGCCTTTGTCTGCGGCGAGGAGACCGCGCTCATGCGCTCCATCGAGGGCAAGCGGGGCATGCCCCGGCCCCGTCCGCCTTTTCCGGCCCACAAGGGGCTGTGGGAGAAGCCGACCATCCTCAACAATGTGGAAAGCTTCGCCAACGTGGCCCAGATCATCGTCAACGGCGGCCAGTGGTACGCCTCGGTGGGAACGGAGAAGAGCAAGGGCACCAAGGTTTTCGCCATCTCCGGGGATGTGAACAACATCGGTCTGGTGGAAGTGCCCATGGGCGCCTCCCTGCGCAGCATCGTTTACGATGTGGGCGGAGGCATTCCCAAAAAGAAAAAATTCAAGGCGGTCCAGTTGGGCGGACCCTCGGGCGGCTGCATCCCCGAACAATACCTCGACACGCCGGTAGACTATGACGAAATCGCCAAAGTGGGCGCCATCATGGGCTCGGGCGGGGTCATCGTCATGGACGAAGACACCTGCATGGTGGACATGGCCCGGTTTTTCATGGATTTCATCCAGGACGAATCCTGCGGCAAATGCACCCCCTGCCGGGAGGGAACCCGCCGTTTTCTTCAGCTTCTGGAGAAGATCTGCGACGGCAAGGGCATACCCGAGGACATCGACGCCCTGGAGGAGATGGCCGTTGTGATCAAGGACACGGCCCTCTGCGGGCTGGGGCAGACAGCCCCCAACCCGGTGCTGTCAACCCTCCGCTATTTCCGCGACGAATATGAGGCCCACGTACTGGAGAAGCGGTGCCCGGCCAAGCGGTGCGTCAACCTGCTCAAGTTCGAGATCGATCCGGACAATTGCACCGGCTGCGGCATGTGCTTCAAGGCCTGCCCCGCCGACGCCGTCATCTGGAAAAAGAAGGAAAAGGCCGTCATCGACAAGGAAAAATGCGTCAAATGCCTCACTTGTTTCGCCAAGTGCAAATTCGACGCCATCAACTGATAAAGGAGTCGCGATCATGTTCGAAGCCATTCTCATGATGGGAGGACTGGGAGTCGCCGTGGGCGCCGGGCTGGCGGTGGCCTCCAAGGTGTTCTATGTATGGGTGGATCCCAAGATCGAGGCGGTGGAAGCGCAGCTGCCCGGCGCCAACTGCGGCGGATGCGGTCTGCCGGGATGCAGCGCAAACGCCGCGGCCATCGTGGCCGGAAAAGCTTCGCCCAACTCCTGCGTGGCCGCCGGCGAAGAGACTGCCGAGGCCATCGCCGCCGTACTGGGCGTCTCCATTGAAGCCAAGGAGCCGGATATCGCCCGGCCGGGCTGTTATTTCGGCCCCGACGACGCCGATCTCAAGTACATCTACAACGGGTTGAGCGATTGCCG
The DNA here is from genome assembly GCA_011390065.1 of Desulfobacteraceae bacterium. Lineage (GTDB taxonomy): Bacteria > Desulfobacterota > Desulfobacteria > Desulfobacterales > JAABSP01 > JAABTD01. The sequence continues at coordinate 8,682 of JAABTD010000462.1, read as the reverse complement.
GGCCGCGGCCCTTCTCAATGGCGGCATGAAGATCTGCACCATCGGCTGCCTGGGCCTGGGCTCCTGCGCCCGGGCCTGTCCCTTCGACGCCATCGTCATGGGACCCGAGGGGCTGCCCGTGGTCCTGGAGGACAAATGCACCGGCTGCGGCACTTGCGAGCGGGTCTGTCCCAAGCACATCATCACCCTGTCCTCGGTGACCCGCCGGATTCTGAGAGAATACACCACCGATGAGTGCACTACGCCGTGCCAGCGCCGATGTCCGGCGGGCATCGACATCCGGGAGTACATTCGCCAGATCACCCTGGGCGACTATCACCGGTCGGTCCAGGTCATCAAGGAGCGGAACCCTTTCCCTGCGGTCATCGGCAGGATCTGCCCCCGGCCCTGTGAAGAAGACTGCCGGCGTCAGATGGCGGACGAGCCGGTGGCCATCAACTATCTGAAGCGATTCGCGGCCGATTACGAACGGGAGAGCGGCCAGCGGATCCAGCCCTACAAAGCCCCGGCCACCAGTCGGAAGCTGGCCGTGGTGGGCGGCGGGGTCCAGGGGCTTTCCACGGCCTTTTTTGCCGCCCGGCTGGGCCACAACCCCACCATCTACGAAGCTGCCGACCGGCTGGGCGGTCTGCTCCGCAGCGCCATCGCCCGGGAGCGGCTCCCGGAGGAGATTCTCGATTGGGACATCCAGGGGGTTCTGGACATGGGCGTCGTCTCCCGCACCGGCATGACCCTGGGCAAGAACATCACCATCGATTCCCTCTTTTCAGAAGGGCACGAGGCGGTGTTTCTGGCCTCGGGGGGTTGGGACAGCCGGCTCACCCGCATGAGCGGCGACGAGGTGGAGGAACCGGCGCCGGGCGTTTTTCTGATGATCGATCTTATCAAGTCCGATACCGGCCGGAGCAACAAGATCGCGGTCAAGGACGATGTGGTTTTGGTGGGCGGCGGCATATCGGGCTTGCGGGCCGCCCGGATCTGCGCTGACCTGGGGTGTGAAAACACCCTGTTGATTTTCCGCGAAGCCCAGGAAGACATTTTCAAGAAAGACGAGGAGCTGGCGGAACTCAAGGCGTTGGTGGAAGACGGGGTGAACGTGGTCTTCAACGCGGCCGTCAACGCGCTTTACGGCGAGGAACACGGCCTTACCCATGTCTCTTATAAGGCTTTGGACCGGGGCGTCGAGACCCGGGTCCCGGCCCAGAACCTGTTTCTGGCCGCCGGCCGGTTTCCGGAGCTGATCTTCGTACGGAACACGCCGGAGATCCTGACGGAAGCCGCTGAATCGCCCGCAAACCTGCCGTTGAAGTGGAAGGCCGTGCCGCCTTACAAAAACCCGGCCTGTGCCGACGAGATCGGGCTGCTGTCCCATGGGGATGCGCTGACCGATTTTTCCGCCGCCATCCGGGCCATTGGCGCGGGCCGCCGGGCCGCGGCCTCCATTCATGAGCTGATGAACGGCATCTCCCTGGATCTGCCCGAGAATGTGCTCACGCCCGACGACGTCATCCAGGACGTCGACCACGTCGAAAATGTGGCGGAAACCTCGCGGCAGATTATGCCGCTGTGCCCGACCAGAGAACGGGCCCGTTGCGAGGAACTGGAACTGGGATTCAACGAAGAGAAGGCCCAGGTCGAGGCGGCCCGGTGCCTCCAGTGCGGCCTGATCTGCTACGAGCGGTCGGAAGCCGGCATGGCGGCCCACTCCCTGGAAAGCACCAGCGGCGTCGAGGCGCCGGAGACGACAGCGGCCTGATCCATCCCGGGAATCGCCGGGGCGGGTCGTTTTCAACGTCGCCCCGGCGAACCTTCATTTGAAGCATTGGCCTTTAAAGAATTGGAAGCAATATCGTGGTAACTGAAACCGGCATTGTCTTCAAGGCGGGGCAGGGCACGGCATGGGTCCGGTCAACCCGGACCAACGCCTGCGAACACTGTGCGGAAAAATCCACCTGCCAGACCCTGGGGGGCGGCAAGGATGTAGAAGTGGAAGCCCTCAACCCCGTCGGCGCCAGGGAAGGAGACCAGGTGGTCCTCAGCTTTCACTCGACCTCCCTGTTCAAGCTCTCCTTCCTGATCTACATCTTTCCTGTCCTGGCCATGATCGCCGGCGCCCTGATCGGACAGAACGCAGCCCCGAATTACGACATGGACGAATCCGCGGCTGCGGCCATCGGGTGTTTTCTGGCCCTTGCCGCGGCGTTTCTGCTCATTCGCCTCATCGGCAAGCGATTGAGCGGCAAAGAGACCTATCGGCCCAAAATCATCCGGATCAGCCGGATGCCGTTGGCGCAGGCGTGCGCGCCGGAGGAGGACGGCGGCGAGGAAGAGACCTCCGGCAAGGGATAGCGAGAAGAAACCGAACGTCTCAAAGGGTCGTGGAGTTTTTCATCATGGCGGCGACGTCTGGTGCAATCCGGTCTGCCTCAACCACGCCTCCAGCCGCCTCAACCCCTCCGCCGTCGCAACCCTGGGTTCATACCCCAAATCCCGCCTTGCCGAACTGATATCGAACCAGTGGGCCGTGGCCAGTTCATCGGCTATAAAGCGGGTCATGGGGGGTTCGGATTTGATGTTGAAAATCGTATAAACACATTCTAAGAGCGCGCCGATGCGGCGCGCTGTTTTGTGGGACATCTTTCGACGGACCGGCGGTTGCCCGCCGGCCGCCAGGATCGCATCGACCATCTCCCACAGGGGGATGGGGTCGCCCTGGCTGATGAAATAGATGCGGCCGGAGATCAATGGATCTTCGGCCAGCCGGTCTGCGGCGAGAAGATGGGCTTCAGCGGCGTTGTCGATAAAGACGGTGTCCACCAGATTGTCGCCTGTACCGATGCGGGCCAGCCGTTTTCCCCTGGCCAGAATTCGCGGGACCAGGTGGTTGTCTTCCGGGCCCCAGATGAGGTGGGGCCTCAGAATGACCGACGGCAACCCTTCGGAGGCAGCCCGGCTGACATGTTTTTCGGCCATGGCCTTGGTTTCGGGATAGGGGGCGTGGAATGCATCAGGGTAGGGCGCCGATTCATTGACGCCTTCCATATGGCCGCCATTGAAGATGACGCTGGGAGAACTGGTGTGGATGAGACGGGAGACGCCTTCCTTTTTACAGGCGTCTATCACGTTCAGCGTACCGGTTACATTGGTCCGGTAATAGGTCTCGTAGGGCCCCCAGACCCCAGGCCTTGCGGCGACGTGAAAAACGGTTTCCACCCCCTGGCAGGCCTCCCGGATTGCGTCGGGATCGGCGATATCCCCACGGACTTGCTCAACTTCCATGTCTTCCAGCTTGGCGTGGCGGCGCCGGGAAAAGCTCCGGACCCGAAGGCGCCGCCCTCTCAACTGCCGTACGATGGCCCCGCCCAGAAAGCCCCCGCCGCCGGTGACCAGCGTCGCCCCCAGGGCGTTGCCCTTATTTTCCGGTCTCTGACGTTCTGCGCCTTCGTCTCTTTTTCCCGCCCTCATTTTGCCCATTCAGCCAGTTCTTCCCGGAAGATTTTGGCGTTGTGGCGAATGTCCACCGGAAACCCTTTGTGAAATTTGATGGTGGTGATCTCTTTGGTCATAGGGTTCCGGGCCGCATAATTGAGCAGTTCCCGTTTCAGCTCTTCCCGGTTGATGTCGAGATTCTGCGGATGGAGTTCGATGCACATGACCGGCTTCTGTCTGGGGGGGATGCCGACGCCCACGAGGGCGGAACGAAGCACAGCCGGGTGCTGATTGAAGATTGCTTCGCAGGGGATGGTGTACAGCGGGCCGCTTTCCGAGATGACGCGATGGCTCTTTCGGCCGCAGAACCAGATCCGGCCCTTGGAATCCTGCCAGCCCAGATCGCCCATCCGGTGCCAGATCTCTTCGCCGTCCCGGATTTTCGCCAGACTGTCGGCGTCGGGTCGTTCGAAATAGCGCCGGCTGACAATGTCGCCTTTGACGACGATCTCGCCGATGTCGGGGCCCTCCACCATTAAATCGTCATCCCACTCCCGGATGGGGTCGTCGGTGATATGGATCAGGCGCACGTCCAAGCCCTCCATGGGGCGGCCGACGCACAGGCCGAAGCCGCTGTCGGTGCCTTTCCGGGTTTCAGAAAGAATCTCCCGGCTGCCCATGCAGGCGACGGGAAGGGCCTCTGTGGCGCCGTAGGGCGTATGGATTTGGGCATCCGCTTCCAGCAGGCCTGAAAAGAGGTCGATGATTTCGGGAGACACCGGTGCGCCGGCCGACACCACCCGTCTGAGAGAAGGGAGCCGGATATTGCGTTCCTTGCCGTATTCGCCCACCCGTTTGAGCAGCGCAGGTGATGCGAAGAGGTTGGTGACCCCCTGGTTGAAGATGGCTTCGATGATTTTTTCCGGGTTGGCCTGAGCTGGTTTGGTCGGGTCCATGTCGGGGATGACGGCGGTCATGCCCAGGGCCGGATCGAACAGAGAGAAGAGCGGGAAGGTGGGCAGGTCGATTTCGTCCGGGCCGAAGTCGAAGTGGCGTTGAAGATGGTCCACCTGGGCTTCGAACATGCCGTGGGTGTAAACCGCCCCTTTGGCCGGGCCGGTGGAGCCGGTGGTGAACAGGATGGCGGCGATTTCGTCATGTGCGGTTTCGGCGATGGGAAAAGGCTCCCAGGGCCGGCGGCGCAGCGCGTCCAGGCTGTATCCGCTCCAGAACAGACGGCGGCCGATGGTCACCCATTTGGTGACGGTTTTGAAATATCCGGGATAGATCCGCCGCAGCAGGTGGGCCTTGGGGATGCCGATGAACGCCTCGGGTTTGCTCTCCCTCAGACAGGCCGCCATCCGCTTGAGGCCCATGCCCGGATCCACGATGACCGGAACGGCCCCGGTCTTGAACAGCGCAAACGTCAGCACAAAAAAATCCAGGCTGGGCGGCGTCATCAGAATGGTCCGCACCCCCCGGGTGACGCCGGCGGATTCCAGACCGTGGGCCAGGCAGTCGGATTCCCGATCCAACTGCTGGAAGGTCAGGTGGGTGTAGGCCACCCGATCCTGTTCATCCCACCCCACCGGATAGACCACGGCGCGTTTGAAAGGGATTGCCCGGGCGACCTCGCGGAGCAGGAAGGCCACATTGGCGACCGAAAGGTCGTCCATGGTCTCACTGGGGGCGTCAGACGCATCCCGGCCGGTTTCCGGGAGATGGCCGGCTGGCGCATCGGACGCCTGAACAGCGCTATCAGCACCGGCGTCGCTGTCTTCCTGGGCGGCTTCTTCTTCTTCCGTCTGATCCGGATGTCCCTCGACACGTTCCATAATCGACCTTTCCTGGGCTTTGATGAGCATATATCCTGATCCGCTTTTCTACATCAGATCGGATGGTTTTGCAAGAAGTCTTGGATCAATGGAATGACCCGGTCTTTTGCATCCTCCATCAGATAATGGCCCGCTTCCGGAAACCGGTGGACCTCGGCGCCGGGAAAACGACGTTCCCATTCCGCCAGGTAATCGGCGTCGAAGACGAAATCGCCCATCCCCCAGAGGATCATCATGGGGAGACCGGTCAGGCGATGGAGCCGCTCCGATGTTTTCCGAACCGGTCCATACGCCGGATCCGACGGGGCCGTCGGGATGTCCTGGACGAACCGGAGGGTGGCGAGGCGGTTCCGGGGGCGGTCGTAGGGCGCGATGAGGCCTTTTTTCACGTCCGGCGGCAGCGGTTTCCGGACCGCCATGTAAAGCGCGGCCTGAGCAAAAAGGTTGAAACCCAGCACCGCCGGGACGGCCAGAGGCGTCAAATTGCGCACCAGCCACAATCTCAGGGGCAGCCCCTTTTTGCCGGGCGGAAAAAAGGCCGCCGTGTTGGTGACGACAATGCGGGCAATGCGCTCCGGATGAGCCGCGGCATAGACCATGCCGATCATCCCCCCCCAGTCGTGGACCACCAGGGTGATCCGGTCCCGGATTTTTAGATGATCCAGCAGCGCCGCCAGATCGTCCACCCGGCGCCGCAGGGTGTAGTCATAGGCCGCATCATCGGGTTTGTCCGACAGGCCGCACCCGATATGGTCGGGGGCCACGGCCCGGAAGGTCGGCGACAGCGCCGTCACCAGGTTCCGATAGTAGAAGGACCAGGTGGGATTGCCGTGGAGCATCACCACCGGGTCCCCGGCGCCCTCGTCCAGGTAGTGATACCGGTGGCCGTCGATTTTCAGGAAATGGGACTGGAACGGGTAGAGACGGCGGAAGGCCCGGGTATCGACGTGATCAGCGGCGTGAACGGTCATGGCGCTACCACCGGAGCCCCAGCATCATGCAGTTGAGGCCGCTGCCGATGCCGAAAAATCCCACCAGATCCCCTTTTTGGAGAAATTCCCGCTCCCCGGCGATGGCCGCCGTGATGGGAAGGGAGACCGTGCCGATGTTGCCCAGATATTCGTAAGTGGTGAAATCCTTCTCCTTTGGGATGCCGATGGCCTCCAGGATCGTTTTCTGATGGGCCGCCCCCACCTGGTGGCAGATGATCTTGTCGGGTTTGTCGTCGGGCCATGCCATTTTCGCCTTGAATTCCCGGTAGGTGTCGATGGCCAGGGCCACCCCGTTCTGGAGCACGCCGACGGAATCGGTCTTCATGACCGGGTACCCCGCCTCCGACGGACCGGCGTCCGGACCCCAGAGGCAGAGGCGGTGGTGGCGCACGGCGTTCCGGGTCGCGCCCCCCAGCAGCCGGTGGCCGCCGCCGGAAAAGGACCCGTCGGTCATGAGCACCGCCACGGCGCCCGACCCGCCGGTGAGGGTGGCGATGGTCTTTTTGAACATCTCCATGGCCGACGCCGTGTCGCGCTCTTTCAGGAGCCGGTCGATGGTGATGTCCACCACCTGCCGGGCCGTCTCGCAGGAGACGATGAGGCCGGCCCGGATCTGCCCCAGTTCGATGGCGTTGGCTGTCTGGATCATGCCGTTGATCACGCCGAGGCAGGCGTTGGAGACGTCGTAGATCTGGGCGTCCGGGGCCATCCCCACGCCGTCGGCCACGGCGCAGGCGGTGGCCGGCTCCAGGTTGTCCCGGCAGACCCCGCCGTAGATCAGCATGCCGATTTCCGCCGGATCGATCCCCGATGCCGCGACGGCCTTGCGGCCGGCGGCGATGGCGCCATCGGAAACCTTGACGTCCGGGTCCCAGTACCGCCGCTCGTAGATGCCCGAAATGGCCTCGAGTTGCCCTTCTTTCAAATGAAGCTTTTGATACAGCGGCGCCAGCCGCTCCTCCAGATCCTCGGAGGCCACTACGTTCGGGGCCAGTTCATATCCGATATTCTGAACGAATACTGTGGAATACTGCATAGGTTTTTAAAAATCCTTCTCCCGGCGATGAAAAAACGCCGTCGTTCTCATCTTTCAACCAATTGAAACCCGAACCGGTCCATTTTATAAATGTAAAGCCCGTCCACCTTCAAATACCCGTCCGCCATGATGACGGGCGCATCCCCTTCCCGGACCTCCGAGACCACCGCCTCCACCTCGATGGTCCGGTTCGACCGGACGACCTGACCCCTGTAGATCCACTCATGTTCCACGCCCGTCAGGGGCATGAACCGGTGGGTGGGGACGAGATGGGGCCAGCGGTCCATGGCGGCGAATTTGATCAGCTGCAGGAAGGACTCGACCCCCAGGGAGCCGGGGCAGACCGGATCCTGGTAGAAATGGGCGTGGAAAAACCACTCCTCCGGGTCCACGGTTTTGACGCCCCGGATATAGCCCAGGCCGTGGGGGCCGCCGTCAGGCATATAGAGATCAATCCGGTCGATCATCCGCAGGGCCTTGGCGGGCATGGCCAGGCCGGTGGCCGGATCATGGTTGGGATCATCCGGCGCGACGGGCGCCGGGTCGGGGAATTCATGGGATCTTCCCCGGGCCGCTTCCTCCGGCGAGGGCGTGTACGCCGCCGTCGAGGCCCCCCGGATGCCCACCTGCTGGGCCAGGGCCTCGGCGGTGAAAAACCCGAAATTGGTGGCGCCCTCGTAGAGGATCTCTCCGTCCTGGAGCACCTGCATGTCGAAGTTCTCGATGATCATGCCCACGGCCTCGGAGGCCTGGGTCAGCCGCGACCGCATGGTCAGCCGGCCGCCGCCCGGCGCAATGGCCATGTGCTGGACCGCCTTTCCCCCCAGGTTCCGGAATTTTAAATCCTTTTGACTCCGCAGCGCCGAGCCGACATAGGCGGCCAGCCAGCCGCAGGGCTGGAGGGCGATCTCCAGCAGGACGCAAAAGGGCATCACCCCCGACCGGTCGGCCCGGAAATACCACTCGTCTTCGGGCGGATCGTACTCCGCCTCGATCCAGCCGTCGGGCTTGAGGACCCACGGCTCGGGATCGGTCCGCACCACCCGGTCCATGAAAAAATAGGGCGGGCGGGGCAGTCGGGCGATTTTCCGTTCCGAATCAAAGACCTCGTAAGGAGCGCCGAAGGCTTCGGAGGGGTTGCCCTCGCAGAAGGCCAGCAGCCGGTCCCGGTCGTACAGGGGCGCGGGGGACGCTTTCCGCCGGTTTCCCCAGAAGGCGTCGAGCGTCTCCCGGGTCGCGCCGGACAGCTTCAGGGACATGCCGCGGAACAGGACGATCTCCCGGCCGTCGGCGTACATGTGGGCGTCGGCGACCGCATAGGGCTCGGGGCCGTAGCCCAGTTCCTTGATTTCCACCTCGTAGATCACATGCTTCGTCTCAGGCGTCACCG
>JAABTD010000461.1 GCA_011390065.1 Desulfobacteraceae bacterium | reverse complement strand
TCGTAGAGCACGTGTTTCGTCTCCGGGATCACCGGCCCCCGGCATTTGAGCACGGCCGGAACGTCGATCATCGGCTCGTAGGCGGCCTCCGGATTATCCGTCACCCAGCCGATGCGCTGGAGAAAAACCCGCAACGTGTGGGCGCAACACTCGTACATGAGGGTGCCGGGCATGACCATGTCGTCCACGAAATGGCAGGTGAGAAACCAGTCGTCGGGGTGGATGTCCGCCTCGGCCCGGATGAGGCCCACGCCGTAACGCCCCCCCTCGGGTTCCAGGGCAAGGACGCGGTGGATGAGGGCCATCCGGCCGCCCGGCAGCCAGAGGGATTCGGCCGGCGACGCGCCGGCAAAGGCGTCGCCGAAGGCCGCCGCCAGGTCGCCGCGCCGGAGCGCTTCCACGGCCGCGTCGTCGTAAGATTCGGGGGAGACGGCCACAGAATCGGTCATCTCCTTTTTGCCCGGCGCCGGCGCCTTGTCCGCCTCGGTCAGGATAATGCCCCCGGACCGCCGGACCTCCTCGTTGGTGAAAAAGCCGGCGCACCCGTCCCGCATGGTGATCAGGCGTTCGTCGCCGATGTACCCGTCGAAGCGGAAAAAGAACATCCAGGTCTCGCCGGACCGGACGAACCGGTCGATGTCGATCTCGTACCGGATAATCTCGCCGGGCCGGGGCAGGCCCCGATGGAACCGAACGGTGGCGTCCAGCAGCCGGTAGGCCCGTTTCCCCTTCACCCGCAGGTCGATGCCCAGGTAGGAACAGAGAAACAGGTCGGCCTGACCCGCTTCCACCGAAATGCAGACCGGCGCCCGGCCGCCGTCCAGGTACCAGGCCTCCGGAAGCACATCGTGTTCCGTGACCACCCGGCCGGACCCCATGCCGCCTTTGACCCCTTCCACCGAAATGATCCGGTCCACCAGCATAAGCGGCTCGTCGGGCAGCCGGACCCGGACCGGGTAATGATCCACCTCGGCGAATTCCGGTCCCAGCACCCGGGCCGCGGAACCGATGGCGAATTCCATGCACATGTCCCGGTCGAAAGCCGGGGGTCGCGAGTGGTTTGTGGTTTGTGGCGGGTGGCTGGTGAGTGACCGTTCCAGCAGTTTCGTCTGAAATCCGAACGCCTCGCCGAAATTCCGGGTGATCTCGTCCGACAGATCGAGGAAGCGCTGATGCGCTTCGGCCGTGGCCGTCATGCCTTCTGTGAAGGGAGCGATGAGCGGTTGAAACAGATCCGCATTTGAATCCGGATGGTCAGGATATTCGACAGGATGTTCAGGACGGTCAGGATATTCGACAGGATGATCAGGATGTGGGGGGGGCATCCTAAGTATCCTGTTTTCATCCTGGATATCCTGATTCAAAACAGCAGGGGGCGGCGGCGGGTCGCCGGGTTTTCCGCCCACCGGTACGGTGATCACGTTGTCGGCGGCGGTCGATTGGACTTCGGGCGCTGTCCCGCCTTCATCCCCGTACAACGCCGCCATATTGACCGGCGCCCGCTCGGCGATCAGCGCGCCCAGGAATTTCAGGACGGTCAGGTAGCCGTCCTCGCCCTTGACGCAGGCGGATGTCGCCAGATGCGGGCGGTCGCCCAGGATTTTGGGGATCATCCGGGTGCAGGAGGCGCCGGGGCCCATTTCCAGGAAAATCCGAACGCCGTCGGCATAAGCGGCCTCGATGGTTTTCGGAAAATCGAACCCATGGAGGGCGCCCATGAGGATGGAATCGGCCGCGCTGTCCATGGTCAGGTCGTGGGCCCGGCCCTTGGGGCAACTGTAGTAGCGAATTGCGTCGGGCGGATGGGTGGGAAACAGATGGAGGTCCCGGTAGGCCCCGGCCGCCGGTTCGGCGGCATCGCAGTGGACCGTGACCACGCCGTCCAGATGGAAGGCGTCGCATTTCAGTTTTTGGATGAGTCCGGCCACCTGTTCAGCCTCGCCGCCCACCACGCATTCGGCGGGCGTGTTGACGATGAGAAGCCGGGCCAGGGGCCATGCCGGCAGCGCTTCCCGAACGGCCGCCGCCGGACGGTTGACCACGGCCACCCGCCAGTCAAAGGGGGCGTCGAACCCGATCCCCCATGCCTTTCGCGCGGCCCCGCAGGGGCCGGCCAGTTGGGTGGTGAAAAGATCCGTTTCCCGCATCCGCCGGAGCATCTCCCCCCGTTCGGGCCAGGCCCCGGTGGCGAAATACCCGGCCGATTCCCCCAGGCTGTAGCCGATCACCGCGTCCGGCGACACGCCGAAATCCCGGACCAGTTCCGCCATGAGCCCGCCGTGAACCACCTGTCCGAAAATCATGTGGAGCGGATCGGAGACGATCTTTTCCAGGGCCGCGGCCTCCCATCCTTTTCTCCAGTCGGTCCGCCAGGGCATGTAGCACTCCGGGAGGATCTGGGATTTGAGACGGCCGGTCCCGGCGTCCATCCGTCTTAAGATATGGGGCCACCGGAGGCCGATCTCCCGGCCCATTCCCACGTAGTGGTTGCCGGACCCGGGAAAGACAAAGGCGATTTCACCGGCCGGCCCCAATGGTTCCGGCGAATACCGGACCCCGGTGGGGCCGGCGATGCGGACCGGCGTCCCGTTGGACACCGCCCGTCGGGCCTCGGCGATCCACTGGGTCAATCGGCTTCGGTCGCCGCAGACGATGGAGACGGCCAAACCTCCGAGGTTTTGAAAACCTCGGAGGTTTCGATGCCAGGACCCGGCCATCCGTTCGAGGGATTGCCCCAGGAAGATTTGTTCTTCCACAAACGACTTCAACCGGTCCAGCCCAGATAGAAGCCCCTCCGGATCATCTGCTTCCACGACGAACAATCCGTAAGGGGCCTCGCCCAGGGGACGGCGGCGTTCCCTGACGACCTTCTCCGGCGCGCCATCCGGATCTCCCCGCTCCTCCCCCTCCAGGATCACATAGGCCCCGTCGCCGTCCACGGTCATGGCGGATACGGCGGCCCGTCGGGGGCCGTCCTCCCGATCCCGGGTCCAGAACTGGGGAAAGGCCGGGATGTGGACCCGGTCCGGGCCCGGCAGGGCGGCCAGCGGCTCGACGCTCCCCGGCAGCGGCGGGATGATCTCGTGATAGAGGCACAGGGCCGTTTTGAGGGTCGCCGCCAGTCCTGCCGCCGCGCCCATATCGCCGGCGATGGGCTTGAGAGATCCCAGTGCCCACGGCGTTCGGGGCGAAAAGGGGAGGGCGTTCAGGGCCTCGGCCTCGATGCCGTCCTCTTCGGGAACGCCGCTGCCGTGGGTTTCCAGGTATGAGATGGATTCGGGCCGGATGCCGGCGTCCGCCGCGGCCCGGTCCAGGGAGCGGCGCCAGGCGGTCGTCCTGTCGCCCTCTGTTTCGGCCGAGGCTTCCCCAATGCCTTTGAGAATCGCATAGACGCGGTCGCCGTCGGCTCGTGCGTCATCCAGGCGCTTGAGCACCAGGGCCGCGGCCCCTTCGCCGGTCACCGTCCCGTCGGCGGCCCGGTCGAAGGGGTGTGACGCGTTCGTGGGCGAAAGACCCCGCGGCCCGTTGTCGGCGACCGCCTGCCGGACGTCGCCGGCCATATCGATGGCGCCGATGAGAACGGCGTCCATCTCGCCGTTCTGGAGGGCGCGCAGGCCGATCTCCAGGGCCTTGATCCCCGATGCGTCTTCCGCCGACACCACGAAGCTGGGGCCGCCGAACTGGAACTCCCGGGCGATCCGGCTGGCCACGATGCCGCCCAGGGCGCCCAGGGTGCGGGCATGGGTGAGGGGCGGCCCCATGGCCTCCTGCAAGCCGTTCAGCCAGTCGGTCAACGCCGCTTCGGAAAGGAAAAGCCCCTCAGCCCATTCCCGGGCCGCTTTCTCAAGGCGCCAGCGGAGATGAAAATCGGTGGCCTCCCAGTCGAAGGCGATGCCGATGACCGCGCCCATGCGGGGCCGCTCTCCCCGCAACGGCAGGCCGGCGTCTTCCAGCGCGCCGGCGGCCTTCTGGAGCATCAGGAGCTGCTGGGGCAGGATGTCCGGGACCTCGTTGGGCGGAATCCGGAACCGGCCCGGCGGAATGCGGACGGCATCGAGATACGCGCCCTTCCGGCCCCGGTCTCCCAACAGCCGCTCCGCCGCGGCGTCGGCGCCTTTCCAGCGACCGTCCGGACGTTCTGTGAACGCCGGTTCCCCCCGGAACACCGCCTCCCCGAAGGACCGCAGATCCGACAAGGGGCCGGCGGCGATGTCCATGCCCACGATGGCGGCCGGCCCGGGCGGCGGCGCCGGCACGGCGTGGGCGACCCCGGCCGGTTCCGAATACGCCGGGTCGTATTCCTCCAGGAGCAGATGGCCGTTGATCCCGCCGAATCCGAACGCGCTGACAGCGGCCTTTCGGGGCGTCCCCGGCCTCCGTCGAGGCCATTCACCG
>JAABTD010000262.1 GCA_011390065.1 Desulfobacteraceae bacterium | reverse complement strand
CCTTGGGCGCATGCCTTACGACCTGACCGGGAAATGGCGCTTTCCAAAGCCCGCGGACGGGAATGTGGCCATGGCGACGGTGGTTTTGGAGGTGAAGGCGGGGCGTCGTTGAGTTCTCTTCGAGGCGTCGTTATCTGGTAACGGGGCCCCGATTTTTCCTTCTTGATTCAGACTTTTCCGGGGAATAAAATCCTGGTTCCAAAGTAGGATTTTCCTTCTTTCAAGGAAAATTCCGTCCAATATTTTCCTTCGCTCAAGGAAAATGTTGAATCAGGATGACCGGGGCTATCCTGACAATCAGGTAAAATAATCACGTCCAGGCGATGCATTAGGTGGCATCGAAGCCTCGGAGGTCTGAACCCCGGCCCATCTGGACAGCCGCAACATTGTGGCCTGGATAAACACCTGCCCAACATGATCCCTCCCAATCGTCTGAACCGGGATGGCCAGGATTAGAGGATGACCGGGATGGGCTGGTCGTCCTGAAAACAATTCCCTTCCACCTCCGTCCCTGCTATAATCCACCCAAAACTCAAACGACTCGGATTGAACGGCAAACCCGAAAAAGCGCCGACGCCATGACCGACAACGCCAAAAACAAATCGAAATCGGTTTCCCACGACCAGAATTTCAAAAACCTGATCCTGGACTATCCCGTCCAGTCCATCCAGTTTTTCGCCGAGCCGGAGGCCGAGCGATGCGCGTCCGGCGCCCGGATTGTTCCCATCCGGCAGGAGCAATTGAAGGATCGGCTGGGCGACCGGTTCCGGGAACTCGACGTCCCTTTGCTGGCGGAATGGCCCAACGGCGAGCGCGCCGCCATTTTGTTCGTCATCGAGGAGGAATCCGACCCGGCCCGGTTTTCCATTCACCGGCTGGCCCACTACTGCCTGGACCTGTCCGACCTGTTCGACACCCGGCGGGTGGTTCCCGTAGTGGTCTTTCTTCGACCCGGCGACTTCCCGACCCGGCTCAGACTTGGCGGGGATCGGGCCGAATACCTTTACTTCAGCTTCATCGCCTGCGATCTGGGCCGAACCCCGGCCGCGGCCCATCTGAACAGCGGAAACATCGTGGCCCGGATCAACCTGCCCAATATGGCCTACGCGGAAGACCAGCGCCTGGAGGTGTACGCCAAAGCCCGGGAAGGGGTCGCGAAGTTGGAAACGGATACGGAAAGACGCATTAAATACTGTGAATTCATAGATGTTTACGCGGGCTTGAGCGACGAGGAAACAGCCCGTTACCGGGAGGTTTATCTAAAAGGGAGCCCTCGAAAGGAGGAACTGATGGGACTAACGCAAATGTTAATGGAAGAAGGCCGGCGGGAAGGCCAATGGGAAGGACTCATCGAAGGCATCGAATTGGCGCTAAGCCTCAAATTCGGCGACGAAAGCCGAAACCTGGCGGAGCAGATTGCTCAGATCAAGGACATCCAGCGGCTGAAGGCCGTCAAAGAAATCATCCGGTCGGCGTCGGACGCCGAGGATTTCAGGAGGCGGCTTGAACACTGAATTGCAATGTCTGAACCGGGATGGCCGGGATTAAAGGATGACCGGGATGGGGCGGGGAATCCTGAAAATCCTTTAATCCTGGCCATCCCGGTTCAGACAGCAAGCCGACCGAAAACGCGACTACAGGCCCCACGGGTTGACAATGGGAACATTGCTCGGAGCGAAATCCGTTTCATTCCGCGTGACCAGCGTCAGATGATGCGTGTAGGCCGTAGCGGCGATGAGTCCATCGATCGATGCCATGGGAACGCCAGCTTTTTCCGCGTTTCCCTGGAGAATTCCCCAACTTTCGCAAACCTCCAGATCGACCGAAAGGATTCTGTCTCCATATTCCTGTTGCAGTGTGTTCAGCCACGCCGTCAACCGGGTCTTCCGTTTGGAATCAACCAGTTTTGTCAATCCTTTTCTGATCTCCCCGATGGTAAGGACGCTGAGAAACAGCGCATCCGAAGGCTGATCGGCGAGCCAGCCGACAACGGCGTCGCAGGGCTCCGGCTTCACCAATTCCGAGACGACGCAGGCGTCCGGCAAATACTTCAAAGGTCGATGCTCCGTGGAACGTCCTTTTTCCGTTCAACAATGAAATCATCGCCCATTTTTGGACAATTCAGCAGGAAAGTTTTGAAATCGGGATGACCCGAAATCATTTTTTCATATTCATCGACCGCAAGCACCACCACTGTTTTGGTTCCCCGTCGCGCAATATATTGCGGCCCTTTTTCCAATGCGTCATTGACCACCTTGCTGAACTGATTTTTGGCGTCCTGAAGTTTCCATACTGTTTGCATAATTTTCCTTTTTTTAACGGCGAGCGCCGCCGCGTAAATCGTCCCGAAGGGCCTGGGACATGTCCGGCGACATCTCCGTTTTCACGCCGCCTTCCCGGATGCGGCTGTTGGCGATCACCGCCAGCAGCCGGGCCGCGGTCCGGTCGTCCAATTCCCGAATCTGTTCCGCCAGCATCATCATCCCCTTTCTACTCCGCCGGCTCATCGAACCGGCAACTCAACACCACATCCTCCTCCAGCGTCGATTTCACTTTATACGGCAACGACTTGAACAGCCGGATCATCCGTTTGTTGGACGACGACGTGACGGCGAAGAGCCCCGCGATGCCGTTTTCCTGGGCCGCTTCGGCCAGTTTGCGGATCAGCAGGCGGCCGATGCCCTTTTCCTGGTAATCCTTGCTCACGGAAAAGGCCACCTCGGCCATGTTCTGGGCCGGTTGCAGGTAGTATTCCCCCACCCCGATGATGGTCTCGAACCCCACATCGCCCACCACGGCCAGGATGGTCAGGTTCCGGATGTAGTCGATCTGGGAGAGGCTTTCCACGTCGGTGCGGGCGAACCGGGTTTTTTCATGGAAAAACCGGGAGATGACGTCCTGTTTTTCCAGGTGGTAATAGTGCTCCTGGAGGGGCCGGGCGTCCGTGGGCTTGGCCGGGCGGAGGGTGATCTTTTCCCCGTCCCGGTCCACCGTTTCTTCCAGCTTGACCGGGTAGATGCCGTGTTCCGATTCTCCCAGGCTCCGTTCAGCGCCCACCATCCCCATCTCCTGAGCCTCCTGGAGAAGGTCGTCCCGGAAGTCGGGATGGGCGATGCTGATCAGCGCCAGGGCCCGCTCCTGCATGCTCTTGCCCGACAGGTTGACGGCGCCGTATTCCGTGACCACGTACTGGACGTCTTCCCGGGGCACGGTGACGATGGTGTTGTTGAGCAGGCCGACGATCCGGCTTTTCTTGCCGTCGTCCGAGACCGAATTGAGCATGATGATGGATTTGCCGCCCTTTGAGCGGTTGGCCCCCCGGACGAAATTGGGGATGCCCGACACCCCGGCGTAGAGGGTCGAGGCCACGGCGTCGCAGGAGACCTGGCCGGCCAGGTCAACGGTCCGCGCCACGTTGATGGAGACCATCTTGTGGTGGCGGGAGATGACGTCGATGTCCGCCACGATGTCGAAGGGGTAGAAATCGACGCCGGGATTCATGTCCAGGAATTCGTAGAGGGCCGACGACCCGATGGCGCAGCCGGCGACGATCTTGCCGTCGTTGTGCCCCTTTTTCCGGTTGTTGACCACCCCGGTGGCGTAAAGGTGCATGATGTTGTCGGTGAGAAAATAGGAATGGACCCCCAGGTCGTTTCTGTCGTGCAGGGCCCGGGTGGTGGCCTGGGAGGCGGCGTCCAGACCCAGTTGAATGGTGGAGCCGTCTTCGATGAGTCCGGCGATGTGCTGGCCGATGAGGGTGGCGGCCTCCGACTCCCGGAAGGGGGCGATGGTCAACAGATCCTCGTCGTGCGCCACGACCAGGTCCACGCTGTTGACGTGGATGATGCTCTGGCCCAGCACCCGGGGCATCCGGTCGTTGACCTGGGCGATCACCAGATCGGCGGAGCGGGCCGCGGCCATGGTCACATCCACGGAGACCCCGAAGCTCATCCATCCGAAATCGTCCGGCGGCGTGACCTGAACCAGGGCCACATCGATGGGAATCCGGCGGGATTTGAAAAGCCCCGGCACCTCGGCGACGTTCACGGGCATGTAAAACCGCAGGTTTCCGGCCAGTTCGTCTGATTTGGCCGAGCCCAGATAGATGGAGCGGATATAGAGGCCCTGGTCCTTGGTCTGATCGGCGATGGCGCTCAGTGAGGTGGTCTCCTGGGACATGAGCCGGATGATTTCAAGATCTGAAAACCGTTTGGATGCGTCGGCCAGTCCCTGGACCAGGTACTGGGGCTCGCCGCAGTAGGAGCCGATAAAAACCCGCTGCCCGGATTTGATCCGCTCGATGGCTTTGGTCAGGGTCGTTTGTTTTTCAACATACTCATCCGCCCAGTAGGACGCTTTGGGTGCCGCCATGGTTCACCTCGCAGAAAGGATTGATATATCGGTCTCACCATATCACAACCGGCTCTCTATCCCAAAATGTTTGTCCCGGTTTGTTGACGAACCGCGCACGGGGGGCTAAAATGAGGATATGTTGCGGGAATCGGAAACAGCGGCTTCAAGAAAACGAAAAGGAGAGGATTGATGAAAGACAAATGGGAAGAACGGGTCTCCTGCGCGGTTGAATGCGCCCGGTGCGAGCAGAAGCTGACGCCCTCGGACGAGCGGATTCTGTCGGTCTACGACCATCAGCCCATCTGCATGGACTGCAAGCGCGAAGAAGAGAAACGTCCGGATTACGAAGAGGTTTCAAAGGCGGCCATCGGCCAGTGCATGGCCGATACGGAGTTGCAGTATTCCGATCCCGGGGGGTACTGTTACCATCATTTCTATCCTTACAAGTGCTGATCGGACCAAGTTCTGATCTGACCGGGAACCCTGCCGGATCTTCCCCATCCGGCCGCTTTTCCATCGATGCGCTCATCTCTCTGTTGCAATAGGCCGATGGATGATTATTTTGTCTAGTTGGCTTTTCCGGTATCGTGAGCCGGCTTGCGATACGAATCAACGCACCTAAGAGAAAGCATCTTGAAGAATATGCAGACAAACGACAGCATACGCAACGTGGCCATCATCGCCCACGTCGATCACGGGAAAACCACTCTGGTGGACGCCATGTTCGCTCAGAGCGGCGTGTGGCGAACCGGGCAGGCGGTCAATGAACGGGTCATGGACACCATGGATCTGGAACGGGAGCGGGGCATCACCATCGCCGCCAAAAACTGCTCCGTGGTTTGGAAAGGGGTCAAGATCAACATCATCGATACCCCGGGCCACGCCGACTTCGGCGGCGAGGTGGAACGGGCCCTGACCATGGCCGACGGCGCCCTGCTGCTGGTGGACGCCTCCGAAGGGCCGCTGCCCCAGACCCGGTTCGTGCTCAAAAAGACCTTCGAGGCCGGCCTCCGGGTGGGGGTGATCATCAACAAGATCGACCGGAAGGACGCCCGGCCCCTGGCGGTGCTGGACGACCTTTACGACCTGTTCATCGACCTGGGCGCCGATGAAGACCAGCTCGATTTTCCCTATCTGTACGCCATCGGCCGCGACGGCGTGGCCCAGAAAACGCCCGAGGAAAAAGGTCGGGATCTCCAGCCCCTTTTCGACCTCATCCTCAAGGAGATCCCCGGACCGGTCCATGACCCCGACGCCCCCTTTCAGATGCGGGTTTCCGACCTGGGCTATTCCGACTACCTGGGCCGGCTGGCCGTGGGCAAGGTGACCAACGGCCGGGTCCGGTCCCACGAGAGCCTGATCTGCATCGACCGCGAGAACCGGTCAAATCCGCTCCGGGTGTCCAAAATTCAAGTTTACGAGGGCATCCGGCTTCAGGAGACCACAGCGGTCGAACCCGGCGACATCATCGTTTTATCGGGGGTGGAAGACGTCGAGATCGGCGACACCATCTGCATGCAGGATCACCCCCGGCCCCTGCGGCGGATTACGGTGGACGAGCCCACCGTCTCCATGAAGTTCACCATCAACACCTCGCCCTTTGTGGGCCGGGAAGGGGCCATTGTCCAGTCCCGGAAAATCCGGGAGCGGCTGTTGAAGGAGACCCTGCGGAATGTGGCCATCCAGGTGGAGACGGGGGAGGGCGCCGACGCCGAGGTCTTCCTGGTCAAGGGTCGGGGGGAGTTCCAGATGGCCATCCTCATCGAAACCCTTCGCCGGGAAGGGTTCGAGTTCACGGTGGGGCGGCCGGAAGTGATTTTCCGGTATGAAAACGGGCGGAAGATGGAGCCGGTGGAACATCTTTTCATCGACTGCGACGAAACCTTCACCGGCGTGGTGACCGAGAAACTGTCGGTCCGCAAGGGCCGCATGACCAACATGGCCCACGGGTCCACCGGCCGGGTCCGCCTGGAGTTCAGCATCCCCTCCCGGGGCCTCATCGGCTACCGGGACGAATTTCTCACCGACACCCGGGGCACCGGCATCATG
>JAABTD010000009.1 GCA_011390065.1 Desulfobacteraceae bacterium | reverse complement strand
GGCCATTCACCGGCATCGGTCTGGACCCGGAACGGTCCATCGTCCAAAGGGCTTCCCGGTGCAAGGCCGGTGAAATTGAGGGAGGGGGGCAGGACGCCGTGCCGGAGCCCCATCAATGTCTTGATCATCCCGGCGGCGCCGGCGCCGGTGAGGAGATGGCCGATCATGGACTTGACCGACCCGATGGCGCACTGCTCCCGCCGCCATCCGGAGGGTCCCCAGAGGGCGCGCAGGCTTTTGGCCTCGGCGGCGTCGCCCGCGGGCGTGCCCGTTCCGTGGCATTCGATGAGATCCACATCCGACGGCGACCAGCCGGCCGATGCGTAGGCGGCTTTCATGGCCCGCAACTGGCCTTCGGAATCCGGGGCCAGCAGGTTGCCCCGGATGTCGTTGGACAGCCCGATCCCCCGGATCACGGCATAGACCCGGTCTCCGTGAGCCAGCGCGTCTTCAAGACGCTTCAGGACCACGATCCCCGCGCCTTCCCCCACCACGAGCCCGTCGGCCTCTTTGTCGAAGGGCGCGCACCGTCCCGACGGCGACAGGGCCCGCAACTGGCTGAACCCCACCTGGGTGTAGAGGCATTCGGGCCGGGAGACGCCGCCGGCGATCATGGCGTCGGCCCGGCCGGACCGCAGCGCGTCGCAGGCCAGCTTGACCGCATAAACTGACGAAGCGCAGGCCGCGTCCAGGGTAAAGGTTCCGCCGCCCAGCCTGAACGCTTTGGCCAAAATGGCGCCGGGGTACGCCGTGACCCGCGCCGCCAGGATGTCCACATCGTCCACCCCGTCCACTCCGTCCACCTTTCCCCGAACTTTTTCCCCAAAAGCCCGCCCCAGAATCTTCCAGGTCAGGGCCGACGACCCGTCCGTGGGCAGGGCGATGGCCGCCAGGGCCACGCCGGTTCGGGAGCGGTCAACCGGGTCCATGACGCAATCGGCCAGAGCCTGTCGGGTCGCATGGAGCACGATGGGATAGAGCGGATCGAGCCGGGCCAGCAGGTCCGGCGGCAGATCGATGTCGGCGACCCGCCGCCGGACATCGGACAAAATCTCATCGGAAATCAGGCAGGCGATGTCGGAATATGCCTTGTCCGGCACGGTCCCCTTGCCGGCGCGAACCATGACCGACGACGGCGCGATCCAGCGATCCGGCGGCGTCGGCCGGGCCGCGCTTTTTCGGCCGACGATGTTGCGCCAGAAACGGTCCAGGTCGGGGGCGTCGGGGAACACGCCGGCCATGCCGACCACGGCGATGGAATAGGGATGCGTCATGGGGTGGTTTCTAATTTTTTTTTTCGCTTTTTTTTCGCTCTATGATCTAAAAAAAACAGCCCGTTTTTCGGGCTGAAGAAACGCCGGGGCGACGGACGGCGGCCGGATGCGGCCACGTTTCGAATAATCCTTATCTATACCGAAATCTTGAAGTGAACGCAAGCGCCAATCGCCGTTCCGAAAGCGTTTCCATGCGGTTGAAATCCGCCCCCTGCTGATTTTATAAACAATCAAATTCGCCGGAGCAGCCGCTCGTGGATGTTGTCGAACCCGCCGTTGGACATGATCAGCACCAGATCGCCGGCCCGGAGCGAGGAAGGAAGATCGTCGAGGATGGTTTCAGTATCGGGGTAGAGGCGGGCGTCGATGCCCCGGCGGCAAAGATCCGACACCAGGGTTTCCGGACAGATCCGATCACATTCCGGCACCTTGTGGAAGGCTGAAGGAACCCGGATGCAGACCCGGTCGGCGGCGTCGAAAGCTTGAGCGTAGGCTGCCTGGAAAATTTTCCGCATGGAGGAGTTGGTCCGGGGTTCGAATACGGCGACGAGGCGGCCATTCGGATAGAAGGGTCGCACAGCCCGGAGGGTCTCCCGGACGGCGGTGGGATGGTGGGCGAAGTCATCCATAACGGTGATCCCGTTCCGAACGCCCCGGATCTCCTGGCGCCGCTTGATCCCCCGGAAGGTTGACAGCGCTTCGGCCATCTCTTCAACCGAAAGGCCCAGTTCGTGGGCCGCGGCGATGCAGGCGAGGGCGTTTTTGAGGTTGTGTTCGCCGATCATGGGCGTGTCGAATCGCCCGAAAAGTCGTCCCCTTCGGAGCACCTCAAAGCAGGTCCGGGGCGGATCGATGGTCGTCGGGCCCAGTTTCCAGTCGGATGTCTCCTTTTTGCCGTACCGCTCCAGCCGGCAGGGAGGGTTCCGCGTCAGGTCGGCGATATTCGGATCAGCGTCATGGATCACCAGCAGGTTGTCGGGATGAAGGGTTCGGATGAAATCGGCAAAGGCGTGTTTGACGTGATCCAGATCCCGGAAGATGTCGGCGTGATCGAATTCGATGCTGGTCAGAATCGCGATGTGGGGCGGGTAATGGAGAAACTTGGGCCCTTTGTCGAAAAAGGCCGTGTCGTATTCGTCCCCTTCGATGACAATGGCGTCCCCGTCGCCGGAGCGGTGGGAGCTGTTGAAGTTTTTGAGGATGCCGCCAATGAGGAAGGAGGGGTTCCACCCGGCGGCGTAAAGCATCCAGGCCAGAAGCGAGGCGGTGGTGGTCTTGCCGTGGGTGCCGGTCACCACCAGCCGTTTTTTGCCTTCGGCCGCAAACCGGTTGATCGCCTGGGGCATGGAAAGAAAGGGCAGCCCCAGTTCCAGCATGCGCGTCACCTCGGGGTTTCCCAGGCTGACCACATTTCCTACCACCACCAGATCGGGCCGGGGATCCAGATTGGACCCCCGGAAGCCTTCCGTGACCACGATCCCCTTTTCGGCCAGAAAGGTGGACATGGGGGGATAGGCGTTGGCGTCGGAGCCGGTGATCCGATATCCGCGCTCTTTGAGCAGACACGCCAGCGATCCCATGGCCGTGCCGCAGACGCCGGTGAAATGGATGTGGCGGATGATCCCTTCGGGAACGCGGTTGCGGGTCAGGTCAATTCCGTCGGCGGTCATTTTCAGCTTCGGCGCCCGAATCGGTTTTTCAGGCCGTGGAGCACCTCCCGGGCTGCGTCGATGGTCCGGCCGATCTGGTCGGCGGTGTGGGCTGCGGATACGAAACCGGCCTCGAACTGGGAAGGGGCCAGATAAATCCCTTTTTCACGCATCCCTTTATAATAATCCGCGAAGAGATCGAGATCGCTGGTTTTGGCGTCTTCGAAGTTTCTGACCGGCCGGTCGGTGAAAAACAGGCCCAGCATGGAACCGACCCGGTTGCCCGTTGCGGGGATGCCGGCGTCCGACGCCGCCTTCAACAGCCCCTCAGCCAGGTCCCGGGAGAGGGCGTCCAGCCGCTCGTAGAAGCCCGGTGTTTTGAGTTCCTTGAGCGTGGCCGCGCCGGCGGCCATGGCCAGGGGGTTGCCGGAGAGGGTCCCCGCCTGATAGATGGGTCCCCGGGGCGCGATTTTTTCCATGATCTCCCGCCGGCCGCCATAGGCCCCCACGGGAAGGCCGCCGCCGATGATTTTGCCCAGACAGGTCAGGTCCGGGTCGATGCCGTAGAGGGTCTGTGCCCCGCCGTGGGCCACCCGGAAGCCGCTCATAACCTCATCGAAGATCAGCAGGGCGCCGTGGTTGCGGGTTCCTTCCCGCAGTGCTGCCAGGAACCCGTCCACCGGAGGAACCATCCCCATGTTGCCGGCCACCGGTTCCACGATGACGGCCGCCACGGCGTCGCCCTTTTCCGCCATCACCTTCCGGAATGCGTCTGCGTCATTGTAGGGAAGGGAAAGGGTGTGCCGGACCACGGATTCCGGTACGCCGGGGCTTCCCGGAATGTTGAGGGTGGCGACCCCGGAACCGGCGCCCACCAGAAGGGTGTCGGCATGGCCGTGGTAGCAACCGTCGAATTTGATGATCGCATCCCGGCCGGTATGGCCCCGGGCCAGGCGGATGGCGCTCATGGCGGCTTCGGTGCCGGAGTTGACCATCCGGACCATTTCCATGGACGGCAGCGCTTCGGTCACTAGTTCGGCCAGCTCGATCTCGCTTTCCGTGGGGGCGCCGAAGCTGGCCCCCTGCCGGGCCGCGGTCGTCACTGCCGCCAGAACCGAAGGGTGGTTGTGGCCCAGGATCATGGGTCCCCACGAGCCCACGTAATCGATAAAGACGTTGCCGTCGACATCGTACAGGAAGCCGCCGTCGGCTTTTTCGATAAACAGCGGGTCGGCCCCCACGGAACCGCAGGCGCGGACGGGGCTGTTGACGCCTCCGGGGATCAATGCTTTGGCGCGCTCGAAAAGCGCGCGGGATTTTTCGGTATTCATTTCAAACCATCCTTTCGAGGCGAAAAGGTGTTGACAATTAAAGACACTCATGGATGTATGGGACCATGGGTTCGGCGCACCGGGTTTCACCTGATACACCGAAACCCATCGGATTTCAACATGTGAATGTCAAAGCACTGATGTGGAAGGGGTGAAAATGCAGCAGTCCAGGGCCCTCCGCAAACTGGCCAAGCTGATGGACTATGTGCTGGGGCGTCGTCCGGACGAGTTCGGCCTGGTCCCGGATGAGAGCGGATATGTCCGGATAAAAGATCTTCTGAAAGCGTTGAACGAGGAGGAAGGATGGCGCCATATCCGGCGGTCCGGCATCAATGAAATGCTCCTGTCCTTGCCGGAACCGCCCGTTGAAATCAGCGGCAATCTGATTCGCGCCAAAGAACGGGGACGCCTGATGGTCCCCGAACCGGACGGCGCGCCCGTCGAAGATCTCCCCGCTTTGTTGTTCACCTGTGTCCGGAAGAAAGCCCATCCTGTGGTGGTTGAAAAGGGGGTTGCCCCCATGGGGCAACATCCCCGGGTCATCCTTTCCAGCAGCCAGGAGACGGCCATGCGGATCGGCAGACGGTTTGATGCGGCGCCGGTGCTTTTGACGGTTCAAACCGCTAAGGCCCGGGAAGCGGGGGTGGGCTTCCATCGGGCTGGAGAGACCCTGTTTCTTTCCGGGGCGCTGCCTCCGGAATCCTTTACGGCCCCGCCCCTTCCCAAAGCGAAGCCCGAAGCCGAAAAAGCCAGAAAGGACCGTACGGAGACGACCGTTTCAGAACGCGACCCCATGCCCGGATCGTTTGTCCTGGAGTTCGGGCGCGAACGGGATAAGGGCGGCGACCGGCTGTCGCGCAGGGACCGCAAGCGAAAAGATATGGCCAAGGACAAGGAGAAAAAACAGGCCCGCCGGCAGAAGCAGAAGAATCTTCCCGATTTTTGAAAACCGGTTTTTGTTGCCCAAATTTTTTATTGACAGCCCCTGTCGAACCTGTTAGAAGTCTGTTTTGTTTTTGGGAGCGACAAATTGCATGGGCCGTTAGCTCAATCAGGCAGAGCAACTGACTCTTAATCAGTAGGTTTCAGGTTCGATTCCTGAACGGCCCACCACGAACAAAGGCAGGGTTAGCTTTTAGGAGCTAACCCTTTTTTGGTGCTGCCGACGCCCACGGCGCCGGGAAGCGGTTTTAATCCTTGCTCTGACGACATCCGTCAGGGCTGAATCCACAAGGAGGATGCATGAGAAGGTATGAATCCATTTTCATTGCCGATCCGGAGCTGACGGAGGAGCAGCGGGAAACCGTGTTCACCCGGGTCCGGGAGTTGATTTCACAGCAGGACGGGTACCTGGTGGAGTTCGACGAATGGGGCAATCAGAAGCTGGCCTATGAAGTTCGGAAGAAGCGACGCGGCCACTATGTCCGCCTCGATTATTGCGGAACAGGACCGTTGGTGAACGAACTGGAAAGGTTTTTCCGTATTGATGAACGGGTGATGAAGTACCTGACCGTTCTGCTTGACGCAGATGTGGATGTGGCGGCAATACAACAGGAAAAAGCCGAGGCGGCAGCTGCACGGGAGCAGGCGGCTGCGGCGGCGGCCGAAACCGGAGGGGAAACGCCATCAGCATCATCTGAAACCCCTGCGCCTGCATCATCTGAATCCCCCGAACCCGCAACTGAAACCAGCGAAGAGGAGGCATAACCCATGGCAATGAATCCCCGTCGACGACCCGGCAGAGGCAAAAAACGACGCGTCTTTCACCGACGAAAGGTCTGTCGATTCTGTGCGGACAGCAGCTTGGCTATCGATTATAAAGACGTCAGAACATTGAAATACTTCATCACCGAGCGCGGAAAGATCATTCCGCGCCGGATCTCCGGAACCTGCGCCAAACATCAGCGGCGGTTGACCACCGCCATTAAGCGCGGCCGGACCATCGCTCTGTTGCCTTACGTCGGCAATCTGGAGGGCTGATCCCCTGTCGGGCCGATCCGGAAATAGAGGGAGGGAGGCGTGACGCAACATCATGAAAACGGCGGTTCCATGCCGTCCCGAGAGATCGCAGTCGGCGTGGCGGTCGCCAGTCTGATATTTGCGGCATCCCTGGCCATTCCGATCTTCGGATTTTTTCTGGCGATGATCATGCCGTTGCCGGCCCTGTATTTCCGGGTCAAACTGGGCCGGAGAGCGGGCGCCCTGGTGTCGCTGGGGACCGCCCTGGTCGTGGGCGTTTCCGTCGGTTTCACCTCCTTCGATATGCTGTTTTTCGGGGAGATGATGCTGGTGGGATTCCTTCTGGCGGAATTTTTCGAGACCGATCTATCCTTGGCGCAAATGATTGCCGGCGTCGCCGGGATCGTTTTGGGATCAGCCGGCTTTTTTCTGGTGCTTTACGGCAATCTGGCCGGTATCCAGGTTTTCGGGGCCATGGGCGAGTATTTGTCGAAAAATCTGACATTGACCCTGGATGTCTACCGGCGCATGGGCATGTCCGAGGAGAATGTGAGCATGATCGCCGACGCTCTGGATGAGATCGCTTATGTGCTCATCCGCATCCTCCCCGGCATGACCGCCGCCTTCGTGCTGTTCGTGTCGTGGCTGACGGTGCTGATGGCGCGTCCGCTGTTGCGCTCCAGAGGGTTGACGCATCCGGATTTCGGTTCCCTTCGCCTCTGGAAGCCGCCCGAAGGGCTGGTGTGGGGCGTGATCGTCTGCGGCCTTGCACTGATGCTGCCCGGCAAGACGATCAAGGTCTTTGCCCTCAATGGACTCATCGTCCTGATGACCGTCTATTTTTTCGGCGGCATCGCCATCATCTCTTATTTTTTTGAGAAAAAGCGGTTTCCCATGATCGTGCGGGTGTTCCTTTACAGCCTGATCGCGTTGCAGCAGTTGTTCCTGTTTCTGGTGATCGGTCTTGGATTTTTCGATATGTGGCTCAATTTCAGAAAACTGGAAGACCCCCGTGAGTGAGAACCCCACGAGATAGACAATCGCAACAGATCACAGGGAAGGTTGAAAAATGAAAGTAATCCTCACAGAAACCATCAAATCGCTGGGCATCATCGGCACGGAAGTGGACGTCAAAGACGGCTACGCCCGCAACTACTTGCTGCCGCAGCAAAAGGCCGTCCACGCCACCGAGCCCAACCGTAGACGATTGGAGCAGGAAAAAGCCAAGTTCAAACTGAAGATGGCCAAGGAGAAAGAAGTCGCTGAGCAGATGGCCAAGCGGCTGAATGGCGTTTCCGTTCAGATCCCCGCCAAGGTGAGCGAGGAGAACCGGCTGTACGGCTCCGTTTCCGAGCGGGAGATCGTCGACGCCCTTTCCAATCTGGGGATCGATCTGGAAAAACGGATGGTCCTGTTGCCTGAACCCATCAAAGAGGTGGGAACGTATACGGTGCCGATCCGAATCTACATGGACGTGGAACCGGAGATCACCGTCGAGGTCGTGCCGGAGTAAAATGGCCAAACCCCAGGAAAGAAACCCGGCCGGGGCCGCCATTCCCCAGGACAAGGTCCTCCCTCAGAATGTGGATGCCGAGGAGGGACTGCTCTGTTCGATTCTGATCGACAACAGCGTCCTCCTCGATGTCCTCGAGATCCTGACGGCAGAGGATTTCTACCGACCAAAGCACCAGAAGATCTTCGCCGCCGTCGCCGAACTGTTTGAAAGAAACGAGCCGGTCGATCTCATTACCCTGTCGAACCTGCTGGAAGAAAAAAAACAGTTGGAAGAGGTGGGCGGCGCCGCGTTCCTGGCCTCCCTGCTTGATGAGGTGCCGGCTGCCGTCAACGCCGCCCACTACGCCCGGATCATCCATGACAAGGCGTCCCTGCGGATGCTCATCATCAAATCCAACGCCATTGCCCGGCGGTGTTTCGAGGATGCGGGCGATGTGGACAGCGTCATCGACTTTGCCGAAAACGCCGTCTTCGAAATATCCAAGCATAAAACCAGCAAGTCCTTCTACCCCATCAGTCAGATCATCGAACGGAATATCGACGCCCTGGAGGAACGCCAGGGCAACAAGGCTCTGGTGACCGGGGTTCCTACCGGCTTCTCACAGCTCGACTCCCTCACCGCCGGCTTCCAGCCGTCGGATTTGCTGATTCTGGCGGCCAGACCGTCGATGGGAAAGTGTTGCGCGGCATCAACTGAAATTCTTCTCGAGGACGGCGGTATTTCAACCATAGAGGAGATTTGCAGACGCAAAGAGGCCTCGGTCTATACACTGGGTGAAAGCTGGCGGTTCAGCCCGGTCAATCCTTCGGACTTCATCGATGACGGAAAGAAGCCCGTTTTCCGTGTGACCACCAGCCTGGGACGGTGCGTCGAAACCACCCTTTCTCACCCGTTTTTAACGATCCAGGGCTGGAAACCGCTTTCCGAACTGGCCCCCGGCGATGCCGTTGCCGTGCCGCGACAGCTCAACGTGTTCGGCATCGAATCCCTGCGGGACTGCGAGATCAAGCTGCTGGCGTATTTGATCGGAGACGGCAATCTGACCGGAACATGCCCCAGGTTTTCCAATGTAAATCGGCGGGTTCTCGACGAATTTTCAGGATGCGTCGCCGCTTTTGGCGGATGCAAAACCGTCCTGTCGACGCCGGTCGACCGCTCGCCTTCCATCCGGGTCTCGGCCGCGGATGCCGGTGAAAACCGGGTCGCCTACGGAAAAATGCTGGCGGAACAAATTGGCCTCATGGGGATGAGCCAGTGCCGGTTCGCCGCTTTTCTCGGGGTGTCGGCAGCCAGCGTCAGCAATTGGGTGAACGGCAAATGCGCCCCTTCTCCGGATATTTTCGATCTGATCGCTCAAGATGGGGACTTGCCGCATAAGGCCGACCCCTGGGAGTATGCCGCCATCGCCAAAAACAGCCGGAATCCGCTGACCCTTTGGCTGGCGTCCCTGGGCATCTACGGGAAGGATGCCCATGAAAAGTTCGTGCCGGCGCCGGTGTTCAAGCTCGTCCGTCCGCAAATTGCCATGTTCCTCAACCGGCTGTTCGCCACTGATGGATGGATCTGCAATTTGAACAGCGGGCAGGTCCAGCTGGGATATGCCAGCGTCAGTGATCAATTGATTCGACAGGTTCAGCATCTGCTGCTCCGGTTCGGCATCATCGGCAAGGTCAAGCATCGCTCGGTGCGCTACAAGGACGAACGTCGAAGCGCCTGGCAAATCGATATCACGGATGCCCAATCCATCAAACGTTTTGGCTCGGAGATCGGCATTTTCGGAAAGGAAGGGCAGCTCGAAAAGGCGCTTGAAGTTCTTCACGCCAAAAAATACCAGACCAACGTCGATTTGATTCCCCGGGACATCTGGAAGCGACTGGCCGAGGCCAAAGGGGATGCATCCTGGGCCGAGCTGGGCCGGCGCGCCGGCCTTAAAGGCTATACCAACTTGCACGTCGGGAAACGATCTGTGTCGAGATCCCGTCTAAGAGCCTTGGCGGCGGCCTGTGGCGACGAAGAACTGGTTCGACTGGCCGAAAGCGACGTCTACTGGGATCGAATCGTTTCCATAGAATCCGTCGGCGCGAAGCAGGTGTACGACCTGACCATACCCAGGACCCATAATTTCGTGGCCAACGACATCTGTGTCCACAACACCGCCTTTGCGCTCAATATCGCCCGGAACGCCGCCCTGGAGGCCAATATTCCGGTGGCGGTTTTTTCTCTGGAAATGTCCAAAGAGCAGCTTTCCATGCGGCTGCTTTGTTCCGAGGCTCGCATTGATTCGTCCCGGCTCCGGAGCGGCTTTTTCAGCCGGGAGGACTGGGCCCGGCTCACCGATGCGGCCGATGTGCTGTCGCAATCCCCCATTTTCATCGACGACTCCCCGGACATCTCGGCCATGGAAATCCGGGCCAAGGCCCGGCGGCTCAAGATGGAAAAAGACCTCGGCATGGTGATCATCGACTATCTTCAGCTCATGAAGGGCCGACGCGATATCGAGCGCCGGGACCTGGAGATCTCCGAGATTTCCCGATCCTTAAAGGCCCTGGCAAAGGAGATCGAGGTGCCGGTGATGGCCCTTTCCCAGCTCAACCGGAAACTGGAGGAGCGCAGCGATAAACGTCCCCAGCTGGCCGACCTCCGGGAATCCGGCGCGCTGGAACAGGACGCCGACGTGGTGGCCTTTATCTACCGCGACGAGGTCTACAACAAAGATGAGAACAATCCCAACCGGGGAAAAGCGGAGATCATTCTGGCCAAGCAGCGGAACGGGCCCGTCGGCATGGTGCCTTTGACCTTTATCAGTGCGTATACCCGGTTTGAAAATCCGGCGCCCGATTATACGGTTTAGGATGCAGCTCATCTTGGATGCTGCTTTTATATGAAAAAAATCCACGGCAACATCGAAGGCCTGAAATCGAACCAGCTTCGCCGGATCGAACATCTCTATCGGCGGCGGGTGCCGCCCCGGTTTCTGGCCACCCAGGATTTGGTCCGGGAGATGACCGGGCTTTCCCATGAGATCCATCGGCAGATCGGGGTCCTCATCGACCGGCAGGGCCGGGTCTCCCATGTGATCGTGGGCGACGACGTCAAAATCGTCATTCCCGATACCGACGACTATCGGTCCATGCCCGGACGCCTCAAAGGGCTCCGGTGCGTTCACACCCACCTGAAAGACGAACCCCTGACCACGGATGATGCGACCGACCTGTCGCTGCTCCGTCTCGATATGATGGCGGCGGTCACCATGACCGCAGACGGCCTCCCGCGGCGGGTGCATGTCGGCCATATCCTTCCCGGCAGCACGGACAAAGCGCCCTATCAGCTGCTGGACCCCCTGCGGCCCAGCGAACTGGACATCGACTGCCTCCGGACCATCCGCGCGCTGGAGGCCGAAATGGCCGGAGTCCGGGCCCTCTACGAGGCGGGAAGCGGGCGGGAGCGAGCCCTGCTGGTCAGCGTGACCACCCGGCCGCGGCAGGTGGCGGAAGATTCTCTGGCCGAACTCAAGGAACTCGTCCGATCCGCCGGCATCCAGGTGGCGGACACCATCCTCCAGCAGCGGAAAAAGCCCGATCCCCGGTTTCTCATCGGCCGGGGAAAGCTCCAGGAACTGGTCATCCTGGCCCTTCAGAAGGGCGTGTCGCTCCTGATTTTCGACCAGGAACTCAACCCGTCCCAGATCCGCTCCATCACCGAGGGGACCGACCTCAAGGTGATCGATCGGACCCAGCTGATCCTCGATATTTTCGCCCAGCGGGCCCGGAGCCGGGAGGGCAAACTCCAGGTGGAACTGGCCCAGCTCAAATACCTGCTGCCCCGCCTGGTGACCAAGAATACGGCCATGTCCCGGCTCACCGGCGGCATCGGCGGACGGGGTCCTGGTGAAACCAAGCTGGAGATCAACCGGCGCCGGGTCCGGGATCGGATCAAGCGGCTGGGGGACGAACTGCAGACGGTCCGCAAGCAGCGGCGGCAACAGAAGTCGCAGCGGAATAAAAAGGGGCTGCCGGTCATCTCCATCATCGGCTATACCAACGCCGGGAAATCGACGCTGCTCAACACCCTCACCCACAGCGACGTGGCGGCCGAAAACCGGCTTTTCGCCACCCTGGACCCCTCCAGCCGGCGGCTCCGGTTTCCCAGGGACATCGAGGTGATCATTACCGACACGGTGGGGTTCATCCAGGATTTGCCCCAGGATCTGATGGTGGCTTTCCGGGCCACCCTGGAAGAGTTGGAGAGCGCCGATCTGCTGATCCATGTGGTGGATATCAGCAACCCCCGGTTCGAAGATCAGATCAAGTCGGTGGAACGGATCCTGGCGGACCTGGAGCTGGACGCCATCCCGACCATCCGGGTGTTGAACAAAAAAGATCGCGTGGAACCCGAGACCGTCGACGCCCTCTGCCGGACCCATGACGCTATCGCCGTCTCCGCAACGGACAGGGCGACCCTGATGCCGCTGATCCGGCAGATGGAGGCGGCCATCGACGCCATGGCGGCGCCTCCGGACCCAGGATCTTTACCGCCGTCTCCATTGAATGAAGATTCTGCGGGTTGACACCGGCCATGGTATCTCCTATAGTTCACAGGATGGATTTTGAACGAATATTGCGCGTGGCCATTGCGGCGGCCTACAAAGGCGGCGAACATCAGCGGAACCTGTTGGGGAAGCTCGAAACGGTCGATAAAAAAGGCGCCATCGATCTGGTCACCGAGGCGGACACCGCTGCGGAGAAGGCGATCCTGGAAACCATAACGGATGTGTTTCCCGACCACTCTGTATTGGCCGAAGAATCCGGCAGACGGGAGGGAAATCCGGATTGCCGGTGGATCGTCGATCCTCTTGACGGCACCACCAATTTTGCACATGGGGTGCCGATTTTTTGCGCCTCCATCGCCTTTTCCTACCGGGGCGAACTGTCCGTCGGGGCAGTGCTCAACCCCATCAGCGGGGAACTCTTCACGGCCATCCGTGAAAAAGGGGCGCAACTCAACGGCCGATCCATTAGGGTCTCCGACAACCATCCCCTGTCGGAAAGCCTTCTGGTCACAGGGTTTCCTTATAATTTCAAAGAGATTTTCGACTCGGTCATCACCCGGTTCGGCAACTGTCTGAAGGCGTCCAGAGGGGTCCGGCGGCTGGGATCGGCCGCCCTGGATCTTTGTTTCGTGGCTTGCGGCCGGTTCGACGGATTTTGGGAGCAGAACCTCCACCCGTGGGATACGGCCGCCGGGACCCTCATCGCCACCGAGGCCGGCGCTGTCGTGACCGATTTCAGCGGGCGGCCCTTTACGGTGGACCGGAATGAGATCGCGGCCGCCAACCCCCGAATCCACGGCGAACTGATTGAACAACTGCAAAACTTGCAACCGACATGAATCATGCATAAGGATTTCGAATGAAAGACAACAAAGCGGGAAAGATCATGCTGGACGACCACCTGGGATGTTTTGGCGAATTCAAGGGCGAAGACCGGATCTGCCAGAGGTTCTGCTCTCTGAGCCTCCGTTGCGCCATCGAACGGGATCAGAACGAGCAGTTGGAACTACTGGAAGACCTGGTGTCGACCGAGAACGTGTTCATGAAAATCCAGTGATGTTGCTGAAAATATAAAGCCGCCGCCCGTCACATCGCTGCATGGGCGGCGGCCCGCTCTCCCGCTTTCCCCTCCCGGAGGAAAATCGTCCGTTTTTTCTTGACGGAAAGTTACAGACCTTGCTCTCTTTTCATCCTCAATACCCAACAATTACCTTGCTGTACTCTTATCGGTATGGCTGGCAAGCGCCGCCTAATTATCCGGAGCGGCTTCCGCAGCCTCTGCTTCGGCCGGAAGTTCTTCGAATAACGCATCACAGTCGGTCTCGAATTTGTCATAGCGCCATTCCGGGATGATATAGATCCAGTCGCGGAGTCGTTCATCCAGTTTCAGGGCCGTCTCCTTCAGTTCAGCCTGTTTCCGACGTCGGTCTTCCTCAGCCTTTTTCTTTGCTTCTTCAGCCTTCTTCTGAGCATCGATGTCATCCCCGCCGCCTTCTGTCTCCGCTTCACCGCTCTCCGAACCGGTTTCTTCCTCCGGGGGCGCGACATATCCGGCCCGGACGTTCACATAATAGCGGTCTTCGCTGCCAGGGACGGCGTCTCCCAGGGAAATGGCGTACCCGGTTCCGTCGAACAGCCGGAACTCGAAAACATGGGCAAATGACGCCTCGGCCGGCTGATGGGCCGGGTCGGCCACATCTTCGATTTGAAATCCCGACAGAGCCCCGTAGAGCGCGTTGATCGTCGATGGCATCGCTTCCCGGCCCTCAAAGCCCTGTGGCCGGGTTTGGAACGCCGGGGCCGCTCCTTTTTCGGCGCGCCTCAATGTGTAAACGGTTTCCCCGCCCCCGGCGGTCTTGTACCGGACCTCCCGAATGTCGGCTGCCGCGGCGTCTACCAGTTCCTTGACCAGCCATGCCTCGGGCTGGGTTTCCATGTTGCGGAAGCTTTTGTCCACCAGGTAGACGGCGGTGTCGGGAAGCAGCATCAAATAATGACCGCCGGTCCCGGCCGACGCCTCCCTGGGGGCGCCCACCAGAATGTCGGAAAGGGATTCGCCGGCGCTGTTTGCCAAAACAATCCGAGTGCCTTTTGCCTCCTCAGCAACGTCTTCTGCATCGGGAGGATACAGCGAAAGTCGGGACCGGGCGTCCCCGGTTCCGCTGAAACTCCGGCCCACCGTGACCGAGCGCAGTTTTTTCACTAAATCGGCGATTTTTGAAAAATCGGCCGGATATCCGAATCGGTTCTCCACCTCCCAGACCGTCGTTTTCTCCAGGATCACGCTGTTTTCCGGGCCGCTGATGCGAATGGAAGCGATGTCGTTGGCGGACAAGTCCCCCAGCAATTCCTCGCCCATTTCAACATTTTGGGCTGTTTGACTCCGGCCTTCCTTGTTGAACTGCCAGTAGGCAATGCCGCCCAGCACCGCGCAGATCACGAGCAGAATGATGAATGTTTTCGATTTCATGAATGCGTATTTTCCTCCTCTGGAACGGTTTTTGATTGCAACGAGACGGCCGCCTACCGGGTTTTTTTGCGTCGGTAGAGGGCATACCCTAAACCCGCAAAGGAGACCAGCAGGGGCGCCAGGAAAATATTGATGAATTTGAGCTTGGTTCCCAGGGCTTCGATATCGGCGCGCAGGTTTCGCCGCACCAGTTTAAGCTCCTGCTGAATGCGTCGCTTCTCCTCCTGGAACTTCTCGATCTCGGCTTCCTGCTTCTCGCTGATGATGAACTCCTGGGAGGGGTCTTTCTGGCCCTCCAGTTGACGGAGTTTCTGATTGGTTTCCTCCACCTTCCGGACCAGTTCCTGCTCCCTGGCCAGCCACCGGGACTGGGCCTTCTTCTCCAGTTCTTCCACCCGGGTAAAGGGACGTTCGAATTTTCCCCGGGAGCGGATAGAGATCATGGCCTCGCTGCCGGTCAGCATTTCGCTGGTGTTGAGCAGGAAATTGAGGTTGTCATTGAAGACCTGGGCGATCTGGAACCCGAACAGGTTCTGGCGATTGACGTAAAAGGCGTCAAACAGGAGGTCGGCGTCGGCCACCAGGACGACCATGGCCTGGTCCGTGCCTTCGCGCAGGCTTTCGTCCGCTGTTGCGGGCTTGTCGCTCATGGTTTCACCGTCCGCATCTCCGGTCGGCTTGCCGTCGGGGAATGCGGTCTTGAAAACGCCCTGTATCCGGACCGCCAAATCGTACTGATCCACCGTGGGGGTGAAATTCCGCCGCAGCCCCTCGGTTCCGAACTGGGCGCGGAAGGCCTCTGTCAGGGCGGAGTTCTTGCTCGACTGAATCAGGGGCTCGTAGCGGTAGGTCGAGTCCGCCGATTTTGAGATGGCGCCGGCCGCCGGCAGCAGCATCGATTCCAGTTGAGAGGTGGTGATCTCGTCGGCATTGAATCCCTCGGGCCCGACGCTCAGCCAGACCGGGTTGTTTTCCACCTGATTCTGCTGGTTCCGCAACCGGGTGGCGTAATCGAAATCGACCACCACCTGGTTCGGTTCGATCTCCACCCCCCAGGCGGAAAGGAGCGTCTCGGGGATGGCGGATTTGATCTGGCCCGGCTGGCCCGGCGCGCCGTCTGACACGCTGAAGGGATCGGCGAAGACGATCAGGTTGCCGCCGGCGAGCACATACTGATCCACGGCGTAGAGGATCTCCGGACCCACGTTTTTGGGGTAGTGGAGGATCAGCAGATCGTAATCCTCTGGAGAAAGGAGGTCTCCGGCATCCGGGGAGACCTCCGCCACATCGTGGCTTTTACGGAGTTCTTCCACAAAGAGCCACGGCTCCTGTCCCTGGCCTTGCATCATCCCCATGGGCGGGCTGCCGAAGATGGGGAGGCCGCTGATGATCCCGATCCGGGGCTTGGTCGGGCTCTGGAGCCGGGAGATGATCCGGGTGATGTCGTATTCCAGATGGGCTTCCCGTGTCGGATCGATGGACGGGATGACCTCTTCCTGATCGGCGGCAACGGCCACCAGGCCGAAGTAAAGAAGATCCCCCGTCGGCATGTTGATGGGCTGGACGCCGTATTTCCGGGCCCAATCCTCCGCCTCGGAATCGGGTTGCGGATTGTAGGTTTCCACCCGGACCCGCCTGTCGCTGAAATATTCGTATTCCGAAAGGAAATCGAGCATTCGCCGGGCATAGGTTTTGATGTGGACCGGCGTATTGACGGCGTCTTCAGAGTAAAACACTTTGATCACGACGTCCTGTTCCATGTTGGACAGGATCTCTCGGGTCCCTTCGGAGAGGGAATAGAGATTGTCCTCGGTGGCGTCCCAGCGCAGGTTGGCCCGGGAGATGATGGCGTTGACGAAAATCAGGATCAGCAGCACCAGCGCGACGCCGCCTGCGGAATAAAGCGACTTGCCGGCGCTGAACGTTTTTTTCTTCTCACTCATATGCAAGCCTCCGTTTGGATAGACCGTTTCACTATGCCGTTCTCCGGTTTTGAATAACCACGCCGTTGATGAACAGCATGAAAGCGATCACAGAAACATAATAGACGATATCCCTCAGATCGAGCACTCCCCGTTCAATGGACATGAAATGGGTCAGGAAGCTCAGATAAGAGACGAGATCCACCAGCCACGCCGGCGACCAGCCGGAAAGCGCCTTGATGACCGGCGGGAAACCCGCCAGGATAAAAAACAAGCAGATGACGATCGCGATAATGAAACTGACCACCTGGCTCCGGGTGAAGGAAGAGGTCATGATGCCGACGCTCAGAAAGGCGCCGGCCATCAGAAAACTGCCCACGTAAGAACAGAAGATCGCCCCCAGGTCGGGGTTGCCCAGGTAGGCCGCGGTGATCACCAGGGGGAAGGTGAGGGCCAGAGCGATGCCGATAAAGGCCCAGGCAGCGAGGAATTTGCCCAGGATCGCCTCCCATACCGTGATGGGAAAGGTAAGGATCAGTTCAATGGTGCCCATCCGCCGCTCTTCGGCCCAGAGCCGCATGGCCACCGCCGGGATCAGAAACAGAAAGATCCAGGGATGCCACTGGAAAAAACCCTGGAGATCGGCTTGACCCATCTCGAAAAAATTGCTGATGTAAA
This sequence comes from Desulfobacteraceae bacterium, assembly GCA_011390065.1. Taxonomy (GTDB): domain Bacteria; phylum Desulfobacterota; class Desulfobacteria; order Desulfobacterales; family JAABSP01; genus JAABTD01. The sequence goes on along the minus strand of JAABTD010000009.1, from coordinate 8,340 downwards.
AAGTGAAAAATCCCAGCAGCATCAGAAAGATGACGATGAACACATACGCGACGGCCGATCCGAAATAGCCGAAAAACTCCCGCTTGGTGATGGCGAGGATATTGGTCATCGAATCCGTTGTTCTCATAGACGCCTCAATTATCGGTATGGAGTGGTTGGTTTTCTTTGCGCCATGGCGCAGAATATTCCTTTGACTTTATTTTCAGGAGGTTATGCGCCGAAACACCTCATCCAGCCGCCCCTGTTCCACAAAAACGTCGCTGGCGCGGCAGTCGCTTTCGGACAGCGCGACGAGAATGGTGTTGAGCAGGGCGGCGTCCGGCGCCTTGGGGAAGATCCGCACTTTGGCCGCATCGTCTTCTTTTTCCAGAATTTTGGCGGAGGCCACGCCGTCGATCCGAGCGGCTTTGGCGACAAACGCCTCTGGATCGCCCCCCTGGAGGGTGAGGGAAACGGCGCCGTGCAGGTTGGACCGGGTTTTGAGGTTGGCGGGCGCGTCGTCGGCTACGATCCGTCCCCTGGAGATGATGATGGCGCGGGTGCAGACCGCGTCCATCTCGTCGAGAATGTGGGTGGAGAGGATGATGGCTTTCCGGGCGGCCATCTCTTTGATCATGAGCCGGACCTCGTGCTTCTGGTTGGGGTCGAGGCCGTCGGTGGGTTCGTCCAGAATGAGATATTCCGGATCGTGGAGGATCGCCTGGGCGAAACAGACCCGCTGTCGGAATCCCTTGGAAAGGGTGTTGATGGTCTGGCGCTTCACATCGGTCAGGAAGCACTTTTCGAGGGTCTCTTCGACCGCCCGCGACCGTTTCCCGCCCCTGAACCCCCGAATCTCCGCGCAGAAGGCAAGATAGTCGAAGACCGTCATGTCCGGATAGACCGGGGCGTTTTCCGGCAGATATCCGATCTTCCGTCTGGCGGGGATCGATTCCGTGAGGATGTCGTGGCCGCCGATGACGGCGGTGCCCGAGGTCGGCGGGATAAAACCGGTGATCATCCGCATGGTGGTTGATTTTCCCGCCGCGTTGGGTCCTAAAAACCCGAGAATCTCTCCTTTTTCCACCTTGAAGGAGACATCGTCGACGGCGGTTTTGGTTCCGAATTTCTTGGCAAGGTTTCTGATCTCAATCATAAACGTTGGCAACTCCTCGGCATGATGACACGTTGGTTGAAGTGTAACCCGGTTTTCATACAGGCATCGAAACGATCGCCATTGGGCAAAATCCCAAAGAAGGTTATGCCGTGATCCGGAATTGTCAAGGTCCGACTGTTTCACGAATCTATGTGCTTGTCAGGGGCTCCGGCTTCTGGTAAAAGGCAAGGTTGGTCATTTTTTTGAAAGGAATCGTTTATGAGCAAATCCGGCGCTCCGTCGCATTTTTTCAGGTCCCTGTGGGACTTTTTCGCCTCCATCCGGCTGACCGTGGTCCTTCTGCTGACCCTGGCGGCAACGTCTATTGTGGGCACTGTGATCCCTCAGAATGAAAGTCCGGAGGTCTACGCCCGGCATTACGGCGAAACGCTGTTCCGGCTGATGGATTTTCTGGGCCTGTTCGATATGTATCACTCCTGGTGGTTCCAGCTCCTTATGGTGCTGTTGACCCTCAACATCGTGGTTTGCTCCATCAACCGGCTCTCGGCCACATGGAAGATCATTTTCGCCCGGTCGCCCGGTTTTGCCGGGTCCCGGTTCCGGAAGGCGTCCAACCGGGTCGAATTTACAGCCTCCCGATCCCCGGAACAACTTCGCGAACTGTTTGAACCGATGCTGCAGCGACGATACCGGCGCACCGATTCGGAGACGACGGATGGATCGCTGTTCCTTTTCGCAGAAAAGGGGCGATGGACCCGGCTGGGGGTTTATATCGTCCATTTCAGCGTGATACTGTTGCTTCTGGGCGGTCTGGTCGGGTCGTTTATCGGGTTCGAGGGATATGTCAACATCCCCGAGGGCGCCAGCCAGGACACGATTCGGCTCCGGAACACCAATCAGCCGCTGAAACTGCCCTTCGCCATCCGGTGTGACGATTTCAGCGTCCGGTTTTATGAAACTGGCGCGCCGGATGAGTTCAGGTCCCGCCTCACGCTCCTGAAAGAGGGGCGGCCGGTTCTTCAAAGAGACATTGTCGTGAACGACCCCCTGCGCTTTGAGGGAATCAATATCTTCCAGTCGAGCTACGGCAACATGCGGCCCAGGGAAGTGGTCCTGTCCTTTACATCGACGGAATCCGGCATGACGTATACCCGGAAAGCGACCGTGGGGACGCCGGTGGACATCCCCGAGGGGCTGGGGCAATTCGTGGTGGAGCGCTTCCACAACCGGTACCAGTTCATGGGCATGATGGATCTGGGCAGCACGTTCCTCGGGACCCTGACGCCGTCCGGGGGAGAGCCGGTGGAAGTAGCGCTTCCCCTCCAGCACCCTGATTTCGACAAGATGATCGTCAAGCGGGGCATTCGGAAAAGCGATGTCATTATTGCCATCACCGACTTTGAACCCCATTATTACACGGGGTTGCAAGTCAACAGCGATCCCGGCGTGTGGCTGGTCTATGCCGGATTTCTGGTGATGATCATCGGGTGCTTTATTGCGTTTTACATGTCTCACCAGCGGGTCGGCGTTGAACTGGTCGCCAGAGGAGGGGGGACCCAGGTGACGGTCTCGGGCATGTCCAACAAGAACAAAATGGGCATGAATCGGAGTGTCGAGAGGCTGGCCGGCCACCTTTCGCGGCGGGTCGGGACGGAAAAAATCGGTTGATGTTTTCACCCGCCTATCATAGAGTCGTTCAAGTGTTCATGGCAGACCCGAGAGAGCCGGTGGGGCTGTCGGTGGTGCGGAAGTAGGAAATGTCTACAAGGAAATGCGCGTTGACCTCATTGATCATTTCGTCGTTTTTTGACAGAATGAGCCGATGATGCGCGGATTTGCGGGCCGAACCGGGCCGAATCCATGAGTTTCCACACCGCCAACCAGGGAGAACATAGAATGAAATGTCCAAAATGCGGAAGCGATAACGTCACGCCTTCCCATAAGCGGGGCATGGAAAGAGCGCTCCAGTACATTTATCCCAAAGCCCCCTACCGCTGCAAGGAATGTTGGAGCCGATTCTGGAAGTTCCAGAGCCCCTTTGCCAATCGGAAGAGCTTTGCTGGCGCGGTCGTTATACTGATTCTGGCGATTTTTTTCCTGGTGTTGCCGTTTTTCCCCCATCAGGAGAACGGCGTCTCGTCTACCGGTCCGGAGCCGGAGATGTCGCACCCGGCGGCGCAGGAGCCGGCGACCCCGCCCCTTTTCGATTCCGACGCCGCTCCGGATGAGGCGAAAAACGCGCCCATATTTGATATCGCAGAAAAACCGGCATACGATGCGCCTGAAACGCCGATAGCGGAGACGCCCCCGACGGACGATATGACCGCCGATGCTCCGATCGATGCACCGATGCCCGCCGATGATGGACCAGGGGATTCTGGAACGCCTGTGGAACCGGCGGCGTCGGCCTCGAAGGCCATCGCCGGAACGTCTGATGAAATCGCTCCGAAAACCGCCGGCAAACAGGAAGTTCCTCGCAGGGTAACCTCCATCCAAGCGATGGAGGGAACCAGCGATTTCAGGATGGCCCTGGCAGCTACCGGTCCCATCGAAAACTATACCGTCTTCACCATGGGGCGTCCCCCCCGACTGGTGATCAATCTGTCGGGGACATGGGAGATCAGGGGCCAGCGGACGTTTCCTATGGACAACGACCTGGTTCAGCGGGTCCGCATCGGGGAGCATCCTCGATACCTGAGCGTGGTGCTTGATCTGAAGCGAGCGGTGACGGCGGCCCCGGAAATCCGGAAGACGGACAAAGGATTCACCTTGACCTTGAAGAACGGATAACGACAGGACAGCCCAGGGAGGTGAGACGATGGGATCATCAGGAAAAGCGGCAGGACGGGTTCAGTCGGCAAGGGGTCGAGATCGTTTCGTTGGAACAGCAACGGCGCTCTGCCTGAGCGCATTGATGCTGTGCTGTGCTGCCGCCGCATGGGCCCAGCCGACGTACGCGCTCAGAGACGTCGCTTCTGAAGACGTTTTTGCGGGGTCGCCGGCGAGCTACGCCCTCAAGGGCATAACCCTTGAAGACGCTCCCGGTGAATTCACCGTGATTTTCTGGACAGACCCGCCCGTCAAGGCGTATCATTACGCCTTTCCTCGAAATCCCGCACGGCTGGCCATCGATCTGCCGGGGAAGTGGAAAAAACTGGATAAGCGATTGTACCGTCAGGAAAACGACACCGTCAGCCGTATTACGGTGACGCGCCATCCAGACCGGCTGCGGGCGACGCTCCATTTGAAGACCCAGCAGATTTTCGAGCCGTTCATTTACGACTCCATCAAGGGGCTGATCTTCACCATCAAAAAGGCCCACCTTTTCATGAAACCGTTGCCCGAGGGCGTGAAGGCAACGGCGGCGGCATCACAAGCGGCGGTCGACGGAATGCTGACCGATTTATCGGTCGAAGCGCTGCCGGACGGATTCCGATTGACGGTTTCTCTGGATCAGGCGCATGCGGGATACAACATTTTCAGGATTCTGGATGAACATCCGCCCAAGTTGGTCCTAGACCTCAATGGGGTCTGGCGCAATCCCGGCGAAACGGTTCGGGAAGTTGAAAACGACGCGGTCCAGCGGCTCCGGGTGGGAGAACATCCCGCTTATCTGCGGATCGTCATGGATCTGGCCTTCGAGGGAAAGCCCGTCGTTGAAGCGACGGCGGAGGGCGAAAAGATTGTCCTGGATGTACGGCGGCCCTCTACATAGATCATTAAAAAGACAAGTGAAAAGGTAAAAACAACATACCCTCCGGCTTCGGGGGTCCAGGGCGATGCCGCCAGGGGCGCTGAAGCCGCATTTTATTTTTTAAGGATGATAACGACATGAGCAGCTCACTGATACTGTCGGTAGCGACATTTTTATACGGTCTTGCGGCCGTATTGTACATCGGTGGATGGGTCTTTAAAAAAGAGACCATCGGCAAAGCGGGGACCGCCGTTACGGCGGCGGCTCTGGTGGGCAACCTGGCCGGGATTCTGATGCGCTGGGCCGAATCCTACGCCATGGGCCATGGCCGGGCGCCCCTGACCAACCTCTATGAATCTTTGGTCTTTTTCGCCCTGTGCGTGACCGCTCTCTATCTCTACGTCGAATATCGGTACAGGAACCGGACCATCGGGGCCTTCGCATCACCCCTGGCTTTTCTGGCCATGGCGTACGCCTCTCTTTCCCCCAACATCAGCGATCGCATTCAACCGCTGATCCCGGCCCTGAAAAGCAACTGGCTCATCGCCCACGTCATCACCTGCTTTCTCGGGTATGCCGGCTTTGCCGTGGCCTTTGGCGTCAGCGTCATGTATTTTGTTAAAAAACGGGATCCCGAAAACAAGAGCGGACGCCTCTCCCGCATTCCCGATCTCAACGTGTTGGACGAACTGACCCACCAGACGGTCATGTTCGGGTTTCTCTTCCTTTCCATCGGCATCATCACCGGAGCGGTCTGGGCCAATTCCGCCTGGGGCAGCTACTGGTCCTGGGACCCCAAGGAGACTTGGTCGCTCATCACCTGGTTCATCTACGCCACCCTCCTCCACGCCCGGCTGATGCGCGGCTGGCACGGCAAACGGATCGCCATCATTTCCGTTGTCGGCTTTCTCGCGATGCTCTTCACCTACTTCGGAGTAAACCTGTTGCCGGGTCTCCACAGCTATGCGCAACAATGATTTCTTCTTGACAAATTCGCCTCCTACAGGTACAGACCTCCGAGTTGAAACTTGCCTGTTCGCCGTTTCCACTAACCACTAACCACAGCCAACGGAGTGTCCATGAGTACAGTAAAAGCGAAGGACGATGGTGCGGGTGGATTCATTATCCTGTTTTTTATCCTTGGGCTTGTTGCCAGCTTGATCCTCGGATGGATTGTCTTCCCCAAGCTTCTCTATTCGCAGAAGGAGCAGCTTTTTAATTTTGATCATGCCCTCCATGTGGACATGACGGGTACATGCGACAGCTGCCATTTCTTCCGCGATGACGGGACATTTTCCGGCGTGCCCAAGCTCGCCCAGTGCATCGATTGCCACGAGGACGTCCAGGGGGGCACGGAAGACGAGGCGATCTTCGTCAACACCTACGTTCGCAATTACCGGGAAGTCCCCTATCTGGTCTATTCCGAGCAACCCGATTGCGTCTTTTTCTCCCATGCCGCCCATGTGCTGAGCGGCGGGATGGAATGCCAGACCTGCCATGGACCCATCGGGGAATCCACGCGTTCCCGGACCTATGAGGAAAACCGGATCACCGGTTACAGCCGGGACATCTGGGGCAAGAGCATGCTGGGCCTGAAAAAGAATCCGTGGGATCGGATGAAGATGGACGATTGCGCGGAATGCCATCGTGAAAAAGGGGTCAAACAGAGCAGCGCTCAGACCTATAAAGGCGCCTGCTTTGTCTGCCACAAATAGCCCTGGAACGTGCATCTGACGCTCCAATAAGCGCGTCAACAACGGATGTTTCCTATCAGATATAAGGGGTTGAATCTATGAACATCGCCAGAAGAAGTTTCTTAGCGTTTCTCATCGGGGGTGCGGCCGGAACCGCGTTGTCGCCGCTGCCCTGGAAACTGACGGACGACCTTTCCATCTGGACCCAGACCTGGCCGTGGACGCCGGTTCCGCCTGACGGCGAATACACTTACGTCAATTCGGTCTGCACCCTCTGTCCCGGCGGATGCGGGATTACGGTCCGCAAGGTCGACAACCGGGCCGTTAAGATCGAGGGCATGGCGGGTCATCCCGTCAACGACGGGGGCATCTGCGTCCTCGGCGCTTCCGGACTCCAGCTCCTTTATGGTCCCCGGCGGGTGAAAGCCCCCATGCGGCGGGTCGGCGAACGGGGCGAAGGGAGATGGGAGACCCTTTCCTGGGACGCGGCCATCGCCGCCGCGGCCGACAAACTGGGGCAGGTCCGGTCGGCCGGCAATCCCCAGGGGATCGCCTGCATGGTCGGCGACCGGTACGGCACGGCGCCTTCCCTGTTCGAACGCTTCATGACCGCCTGCGGCTCCCCTAATTTCATGTCCGACGCCAGCATCGAGGATTCTTACCGGATCACCCTCAACCTGATGCACGGCAAAAACGCCATTCCGGGCTTCGACGCCGAAAACGCCGACTTCGTGGTCAGCTTCGGCAGCGGCGTCATCGAGGGATGGGGATCGCCTGTGCGGATGTTCCTGGCCCACAGCAAGTGGAAGGACGAGAACAAGACCCTGGTGCAGATCGAGCCCCGCCTGTCCAATACCGCGGCCAAGGCCAACAAGTGGGTGGCCGTAAATCCGGGCACAGAGGCGGTGATGGCCCTTTCCATGGCCCATGTCATCATCAAGGAGAACCTCTACGACAAGTCATTTGTGGCGGAGAGCGTCACTGCTTTCGAAGACTGGCAGGACGATGAGGGCAAAACCTACCCCGGCTTCAAGACCTTTGTCCTCAACGGCTTCAGCCCTGCCGAGGCAGGCAGGGTCACCGGGGTCGATCCGTCGCTGATCGTCTCCCTGGCCCGGAGCTTTGCCGGCGCCGAAAAGCCTCTGGCCCTCTGCGGACGGGGCAAGGGCAACACCCCCGGCAGCCTTCACGAGTTCATGGCGGTCCACGCCTTAAACGGCCTGGTGGGCGCCATCAACCGGCCGGGCGGCGTCTGGGCAATCGACGTGCCGGATTACGTGGACTGGCCGGAACCGGGCCTGGACGAGATCGCCCGGGCCGGACTGGCGAAGCCGCGGGTGGACGGCGCCGACGGCAAGGGCTATCCCTACACCGAATCGATCATCAGCCGGTTCGCCGACGGCGTCAATTCCGGATCGGCCGGATACGGCGTCGAGGCCCTGCTGGTGTCGGACGCCAATCCCCTCTACACCCTCCGGGACGCCGAAGCGGTCAGGAAAGCCTTTGACAGCATCGGCTTTGTGGTCAGCTTCTCCTCCTATATGGACGAAACCGCGGCCCAGGCCGACCTGATCCTTCCCAATCACACTTATCTGGAACGGTACCAGGATGTGCCCGCCCCCTTCGGCTTCAACATGCCGGTCATCGGCATGTCCCGGCCCGTGGTGGCCCTCCAGTGCGACACCCGGCATGTGGGCGACGCCCTCATGGGCATCGCCAGGAAGATGGGAGGCAGCGTGGGCGACGCTTTCGGTTGGGAATCCTACGAAGACTGTTTGAAGGAGACCATGGGCGCGGCCTGGGAGGCCCTGGAAACCGATGGAGTGCTGCTCAAGGCCGACTACGCCCCCGAAGGC
>JAABTD010000261.1 GCA_011390065.1 Desulfobacteraceae bacterium | reverse complement strand
GAAAAAGTGGCCAGGATATGGATGATATTCAGTATCTAAAGGAGCTGATCGATGAAGATTGATATGAGCGCCAAGGCTGTTACATCTCGCCTGAAAACCGTCAACCAATTGAGAAAAATATGTCTTTCGCTTGCAAAATCAAGTGAGGGGAAAAGAATCAGAAAACAATTCGCCGCCAACAAGTCAGTGCAGCGGACCTCGCAAGCGCTCGGCCGCTGAATTCATCATATGCAACATTGGAGACTATTGGACACCCCGCCCATGACGGCGGCGGACAACATGGCCCTGGATGAAACCCTCCTGGAGGTCAAAGGGGAAGGCAACAGCCCCGATACCATCCGCTTTTTGCAATTTTCACCCAGGACGGTCCTGGTGGGGTTCCACCAGGCGGTGTCGGAGGAAATTCGGGCAGACTATTGCCGGGAACATGGCATCGACATCAACCGCCGCATCACCGGCGGCGGCGCGATTTTTTTCGATGAAGACCAACTGGGGTGGGAGGTGTTTTGCGACAAGGCCTTTTTTGACATCCCATTGCCCAACGCCCGGCTGTTCAAGGCCCTGTGCGACCCCGTCGTCCAGGCCCTGGGGATGCTGAACATCCGGGCCGAATTCCGGCCCCGCAACGACATCGAGGTCAGCGGCCGCAAGATTTCCGGGACCGGCGGCACGGAATCCGACGGGGCCTTTATGTTCCAGGGCACGATGCTGGTGGATTTCGATGTCGAGACCATGCTCCGGGCTCTGAAGATACCCGTGGAAAAGCTCAAGGCCAAGGAGATCGATTCGGTCAAGGACCGGGTTACCTGCCTCAAATGGGAACTGGGCGCGGTTCCGGCCCTGGAAGACATCAAACAGGCCATCCGAACCGGGTTTGAACGGTGTCTGGGCATCCGGCTGACCCCGGGCGGCCTGACGGCGGAAGAAAGCGCCCGGTTCCAACAAAAACGGGCCTTTTTCCGATCCGACCGATGGATCGACAAGGTGCGCCCCCGGTTCCAGAAGCGCGAAACCGTGCAGGCATCCTACAAAGCCGAGGCCGGCATGGTCCGGTTCACCCTGGTGGTCAACCTGCCCCAAAAGCGCCTCAAAGACATCTACATTACCGGCGATTTCCTGTCGTTTCCCAGCCGGGCCCTCTATGACCTGGAAGCGGAACTGCGGGGCGCGCCGCTGGACCGCGATGACCTGCACGCCGTCATCCGCCGCCGGTTCGACGATGGCGCCCTGGTCATTCCGGGTCTGGATGTCGCGGATTTCATGGTCCCCCTGGATCAATGCCTGGAGAAAATCGACATCGCCCGCCACGGGGTTCCCCTGGCGCATTGCAACCAGATTTCGGTGGTCAACGGGTCCTTTGAAGACGTGATGCGGCACCGGCCCTCGACCCTGTTGCTGCCCTACTGCGCCAAATTCACGGAATGCGACCTGCGGTATGAAAAGGAATGCCGGCAATGCGGCGAGGCGGGATGCTCCATCGGGCCGGCCTGGGAGATGGGCCGGAACAACGGCATGGATGTGATCAGCATCGTGAGCTTTGAAGACCTGTGGGCGGAACTGACCCGGATGAAAGCGGCCGGGGTTTCGGCCTACATCGGTTGCTGTTGCCGGCCGTTTTTCGCCAAGCATGTGAGATCGGAAGAGCGTCG
>JAABTD010000260.1 GCA_011390065.1 Desulfobacteraceae bacterium | reverse complement strand
ATGTGGATGACTTCAAACGGTCCCGATTGCCGGGAATTTTGCTGGATATCGACAACACCACCTGTTACGACCTGGACCGGGCCAGGCAGGCCTACGCCGGTCGGTTTGAAAGCCAGACCGTTTTGAACCTGGACCTGCTCCAGACCGTGCTGGAAACGGTGGTCTGAACGATGCCGGACAAGGCGTCATGCGACATCCTGGTGGTCGGCGCCGGTCCGGCCGGCGGCGCCGCGGCCCTGGCCGCGGCTCAACGGGGCGCCAATGTATGGCTGGCGGAGCGCAAACCCGTTGTGGGAACCCCGGTCCGGTGCGCGGAGTACATCCCGGCGCTGCTCCTGGGACGCCTGGATATCGGGACGTCGTTCGTCGTCCAGCGGACGGAAACCATGAAAACCGTTTTGCCCGGTGAACCGGTCAGGGAAATCCGCGCGCCGGGATTTGTGATCAACCGGGACGTTTTCGATCAATCCCTGATCCGGGCCGCACAAAACGCCGGCTGTCGGGTGATGCCGGCCACGCGGGTCTGCCGGCGGGTGGATGATCAAACGGTATTGCTGAAAGGAAGCAGCGGACGGGACATGGAAATCCGCGCCGCCGTCATCATCGGCGCCGACGGCCCGCACTCCACCGTGGGCCGGTGGGTGGGGGCCGTCAACCGCCGTCTGCTGCCGGGGATCCAGGCGACCCTGCCGTTGACGGAGCCCATGGACTGGACCGAAGTCCATTTTACCCCGGAGATTTATGCCGGATACGGCTGGCTGTTTCCTAAAGGGAATGTGGCAAACGTGGGGATCGGTCTCAAAAAAACACCGGGCCGCGCTTGCAATCTTCGGCGGCTTCTGGGTGGATTCATCGATCGGCTCAGGAACGAAGGCAAGGTGAGCGGCGATCCGGCGCGATACACGGCGGGCTGGATACCGGCGGAATCCGTCCGGCCGGCGGTTTACGGCAACGTGGCCCTGGCGGGCGACGCGGCCGGCCAGACGCATCCCATCACCGGCGCCGGGATCGCCAACGCCGTGATCTGCGGCGACATGGCGGGAAAATGGGCGGCCCGGGCCGCGGCATCCGGCGATCTGAGCCTGCTGAAACAGTATGATGTCCAATGGCATGATTTTTTGGAAACCGCCCATGACCGGGCCTTCCGCCGACGCATTGACATGGAGGCCGGGTGGCGGGATTTTCCTGAAATCGTCAAGTCCTGCTGGGTGGCGTTTCGTGACTATTACGCCTGACGACCACGGGTTGGCCCGGAGGCTGGAAGCGGCCTGCCGCCTGTCCTGGCAAAACCTGGGAAAGGGGATCGTATTTTATTTGCCGGGCATGTTCCGGATGGACGGGATGACCGGAAAATACCCGGCCCTTTCCATCACCGGCGAAAATTGCGATCTGTTGTGCGATCATTGCCGGGGAACTCTGTTGAAACAGATGATTCCGGCCGAGACGCCGGCTGAACTGGCGGACCGGTGTCGCCGTTTGGCGGCAAAAGGCCATATCGGCGTGCTCATCAGCGGCGGGTGCGACCAGCGGGGCCGTTTGCCCTGGGACCGGTATGTTTCGGCCATCAAGACAATCAAGACCGAAACGGATTTGCTGGTGTCGGTTCACAGCGGGCTGGTGGATGACGAAACCGCCCTCAAACTGAAGGGAGCCGGCGTCGATCAGGCGTTGATCGACGTGATCGGAGATGACGACACCTATCAATCCGTTTGCCATGTCCCTTTTGGCGTGGATCGGATCGAAGCGGCCATGGCGTCCCTGCAGCGAGCCGGAATTCCCATCGTTCCTCACATCGTGTGCGGATTGCATTATGGGAAAATGCGGGGGGAAAAACGGGCGGTGGCCATGATTTCGCGGTTTCAGGTTGAGGTGGTGGTGATTGTGGGGTTGATGTGTCAAACCACGAATGGCGCGAATGGCGCGAATGAAATGGACAATGCCGTTTCGCCGACGGCGGAGGCGGTGGCGGACATCATCGCCGAAGCCCGGTTCGCCATGCCGGAAACGCCTGTCAGCCTGGGGTGCGCCCGAAAAAGGGGCGACCGCCGCATGGAATTGCTGGCCATCGACGCCGGGGTCAACCGCATGGCGTTGCCGTCCGACGAGGCGGTGGAGAGGGCGAAAGGTTATGGGTTGGAGATCTGTTTTCAAAAAACGTGTTGCAGCGTCGCGCCTGTCTGAACTGTGATTCACGTGATTTTTATGATTTTTCATGATGACGCCGCTCATGTTCATCATGTAAATCACGTGAATCACAGTTCAAAACAATTGAAAAGGAACCCCTCATGCCCCAACCATCCACCCAAATCCCCGAAAGCCCTGAATATCTGCGTTTGAGCCTGGCGGCGGCCATGACCCTGGGGTTCAAACCGGGGCTTTTTTACCGAAACGCCAGGCTGTATTGCATCAATCTTTTGCTGACCTACCGAAGCGGCTGTGCGGGACGGTGCGCCTACTGCGGCCTGTCAAACGCCCGGCCGGCCCAATACCGGGACAAGACGTTCATTCGGGTGGACTGGCCCGCTTATCCGACATCCGAGATCATCGAACGCATCGCCGAACGTCAGGGTCGGATCAAACGAATTTGCATTTCTCAGATCACCAACAAGCGGGCGATCGGCGACACCGCGTCCATCTGCCGGCAGTTGCGGTCCCGTTTCGACATTCCGGTGTCCCTGCTGGTGTCGCCCACCATTGTTTCAGCCGACGATTTGAGGCAATTCAAAGCCGCGGGGGCCGACAAGCTGGGGGTGGCGGTCGATCTGGCGACCCCGGATTTGTTCGAGCAATATCGCGGCGGCGGGGTCGGCGGTCCCCATCGATGGGAAACCTACATGAACCGGCTTTCGGAGGCCATCGACATCTTTGGTCCCCGCAACGCCGGGGCCCATTTCATTGTGGGCATGGGTGAAACCCAAAAGCAGATGGTTGAGGTCATCCAGGCGGTTCAGGATATGGGAGGCTGGACCCATCTGTTTTCGTTTTATCCTGAAATCGGGTCCCAACTGGTCGATCATCCCATGCCGGCCATGGATCATTACCGCCGGATTCAGTTGGCCCGCTATTTGATCGATGAAAATCTGAGCCGGGCCGGTCGCTTCGGATATGATGAAGATCATAAAATCCTTCATTTTGGTTTGCCGGCGTCCGAACTGGACGAGGTGATTTCCTCCGGCGTTCCTTTCCAAACAAGCGGGTGTCCGGGAAAAAACGGCCAAACGGCCTGCAACCGCCCCTTTGCCAACGAACGACCGGGGCCGAATATCCGCAATTATCCGTTCCCACCCACCGAACATGACATCCAATCGATCAAAAAGCAGTTGCGGGCGTCTCCCGGATCGGATTGAGGTGTTGCCAGGCGCGTGAAAACCTGTTAGGAATCCGGAAAATAACAGGGAGATGACGCATGTACTGCCTGGTGAGAAAGAACAACCGCTTCTGCTTTGTGGAAGATGGCCTGTCCGTCGATTCCCACAGCTTGGTTCGATCCCTTTTCAGCCCCAAATGGCGCGGCGGCACCTGGCGGCTGCCGTCCCACACCGAGAAAAAAACCTGGACCCGTTTCCTGAAAACCGGCCGCATCGACGATCCCCGCCTCAACCAAAAAATCGAACAATCCTGGCGTCGATGTCTCAAAGCCGCTGTGGGGCCCACCAAGGGGGTGTGCGAAAAATTCATATCGGTGGGGGAAGTGGAACATCGGTCCGAAAAACTTTCCGATCTGGCAAAACCCATCATGGACACGCTGTATCACTGCGTCAAAGGCTCTGAATTTGTCATCGTTTTGGTGAACCGGGACGGCTATATCCTCAAGACCATCGGCGGCTTGAAGGAGCTGAAACAGGCCGAAAAAGTCAAATTCGGGCCCGGAGCCGACTGGTCGGAGGAATCCGTGGGCACCAACGCCATCGGCACCGCGTTGGCTTTGGGCCATCCGGTCCAGATCACCGGCCCGGAGCATTTTTGCGAAACCCACCATCTGTGGACCTGCTCGGCGGCGCCCATCCGAACCCAGAGCGGCGAGATCATCGGTTTTCTGGACATATCCGGCCCCAGGGAGCGGGCCACGGCCCACCAACTGGGGCTCATCGTGGCCGCGTCCCGAGCCATTGAGGATCGCCTTTGCCTGGATGAGTCGTACAGCAAACTGTGCGACATCAACCAATACCTGGAAGCCATCCTCAATTCGGTTTCCGAAGGCGTCATCGCCGTCAACGGTCAGGGGCTGGTCACGGGCGTCAACAAGGTGGCCGCCGCCGCCCTGCGGCTGGATCCACAGGACGTGATCGGGAACCCCATCCAGGCGTCCATTCAACACGACGGACGGCTTCACCATTTTTTCGCCACCAAGGCGGCGGGGTTCACCAAAGAAGAGATCATCATCAAACTGCCCGACGGCAGCGGGACCAGCGTCGCGACGGCCAACCCCATTTTTTCCGAAAAAGACGATATCCGGTCCAACGCGGGATTCGTCCTGACCTTTCCGCCTGCCAAAACCACATCCTATCCCCGCTCTCCGGCCAGAGGGTCGGCGGTCCGGTTCACCTTTCGCGACATCATTGGCGAAAGCAGCGCCATTCGCCAGAGCATTGAAAAAGCAAAGCGCGTGGCGCGGGGGCCTTCCACCATCCTGATTCTCGGCGAAAGCGGGACCGGAAAGGAATTGTTCGCCCAGGCCATCCACGCCCACAGCGACTTCCGGACCGGCCCGTTCGTGTCCTTCAATTGCGGCGCGGTTCCCAGGGAGCTGATTCAAAGCGAGCTGTTCGGCTATGTGAGATCGGAAGAGCGTC
>JAABTD010000259.1 GCA_011390065.1 Desulfobacteraceae bacterium | reverse complement strand
GCGACGCCGCCGGCCATTTCGCCGAGGGCCTTGAGCCGCTCCGATTTGATCAACGCCGATTCCATTCGTTTGCGGATCTGGATGTCCCGGGCCACACTCAGCACCGCCGGCGCCCGTCGATACATAACGGATCGACCGTGAACCTCGAAGGATCGACGTTCCCCGAAGCGATTCAGCAGATCCACCTCGAACCGGACGGTCTGACCATTTTGCATCTTTCTTTCTGTTTCTTCGTCGAAGCGGGGCGACTGCTCAGGTCCCATCAACGTCCGGATGTTCATTTTGAGCAATTCCCGCCGGGAATACCCCAGACGGTCGCAGGCCGCGTCGTTGACTTCAAGAAACCGGCCGTCGGCATCGTTGATGAAGACCGGATCCGAGACGTTTTCGAACAGCTCCTTGTACCGGGAAAGCGCTTCGATCTGTTTCCGTTCGGTGATGTCCCGCACCAGCGCCACGAACCGCGGCTTCCCTTCATACTGGACCACCGTTCCCGTCACTTCGGCATCGACCACCGCGCCGTCCTTTTTCCGGTAGCGACGTTCCCGGACATAGACATATCCCTCGTCCAAAGCCCGTCTTATGTTCTCCCTCACGCCGACGGCGCCCGGGGCGAGAATGTCGTCGGCGCTCATGGTCAGCAGTTCTTCCCGGGAATATCCCAGCCATTGGGTCGTATACCGGTTGCAGTCCAGGATCTTCCAGGTATCGATGTCGAGGATGTAGATGGTTTCGGGAGCGTTTTCGAAGATGGCGCGGAAATTGGATTCGGAGACGCTCACCCGTTCCAGGGCCTGTTCGAACTCGGCCGTGGCTTCCTTGAGGAGGTTGGTGAGGATATCGGACTTGCGCTCGGCCAGTTCCAGCAGTCGTTCCAGCTCATGAATGCGATTGTACAACCGCATATTGTCGCCCATGGCCTACGCTCCCAGAATCGATACGGTCGCCGTTTCGTTATGGAGGAAGCTGGGCCCGTCGGCTCCGGGCCGACAATATTCACCGTAGGTGTAGAAACCGATCATGGGGATCTCTTTGCCCACGGTCGCCCGTATCCGATGCAGTTCCTCGACGGTATGGCGTCCCAGCACGATTTTCCGGGCCATGCAGGAATAGCAGAAGAGCATGACCGGATTGGCGTCTCCCAGTCCTTCCAGCGCCATCCGGGCTGCGTTTCCGGCCGCTTCCTGGATGGCGTCCCGATCTCCGCAGGTCAGGTAAACCGCGGCGCCTTCGGCGATATCGCCGGCAAACGCAATGGCGCCGTTCCCGCGATCCACGGACATAGTGGCCCGCAGCAGGCCGAGGTTCGATCTCTCGTGATCAGAGTTGTCGCCGAGGGACGCGATCATCAGGGGGTACTCCACCCCCACTTGGGGCAATTTGCAGGCATGATGGCCCAGAAACCGTTCATAAACATCCAGGGCCCGCTCGCCGTTTAATTCGTAAAGGACATTGCCCTTTGCCCGGGTCACAACCTTGGCCAGCCCGATGGGGGCCCACCCGCTGCCGACCCCGGTCCCCACCCGGAAGTCGCCGGAAAAGCCGATGGCCACGGCCGCATCGGTCAGCACCCGTCGTCCTGTGAATTGCCAGGTGCGCACAAATCGTCCCAGGTCGCCGGCCGTGCCGCCCGACACCGGAATATGCGGTCCCAGGACCGAGGCAATGCCCCGAAGCAGGGCGGAACCGTTGCCGGTCAATCCGTCCGAAAAAAGCTGAATGTACCGGACGGATCGGTCCAGTCTCAAGGCGATGTCCCGGCCGGCCCGTTCGCTGTCCCCGCCGATGTGGTCGGCCACGGCGACCGAGAAATCGACCCGATCCGAACGCATTCCTCCCAGAACCGCTGACCCGGTTCGGACCGCCGCGTCGTGGATCTCGCCATCGGTGGTGCAACCCACGAGAATTCGGGCGCCGGTCGCTTCATTGACCCCGTGAAGGAGATTGCTCAATCCTTGTTCGGGGGCGCAAAACAACCACAGGGCGTCCGGCCGACCCTCCAGTTTTTCGACGATCCTTTCGCCCAGACGGCGCCCCATTTCGCGCGTGAATTCGCCTTGCGCCGATTCGGTCCCCGCCTTGAACATAGTATGCCCCTTCTGTATTTCAATCCGCTCCGCTGGTTTTCATCTTGGGGATATCGACGGCGGAGAAAAAAGCCCTCTTCATTGGCTGTCGGGCTTCACATCGACGATGATGAAGAGGGCTGGGTTTCAATAAATCATTTCCGCTTTCAGGCTTACCAGTTGAACATGGTGTCCAGCTCCTGATCCGTCACGCCGAAGGTGATGTCGTGGGGCGGCAGCTTCTCGGTCTGGAAAAAGCGCGGCAGCCGGTCGTGTTCCTGGGTAAAGCCGGCTGCGGCGTTGAACTCCCGCTCGTTTTTCAGGATCGACTTGCCCAGTTCCGTCACGTCGTCGGCGGTCAGCTCCAGGCCGTAAAAGGCGTTGAGCATGTCGATGAGGGCCTGGAACGTTTCGGGCTGATCCAGCACGGCGAAGGCGATGAACAGGCACATGCCGGTGGCGTCCACGGCCGCGGTGGCGATCTGGAGGTTCCGGGACAGTTCGATCTGCCCTTCGGGCTTTAACGGGTCCACGTCGCCGCCCACCTTGAGGATGTTGGTGGCCACCGCGTACCCGGCGGTGTGGTCGGCGCCCATGGTGGACGTGGCGTAGGTCACGCCGATGCCCTGCACGGCCCTGGGATCGTAGGCGGGCATGGCCTGCCCTTTGACCACCGGGACCCGCTCCACGCCGAAGACCTTGCCCGTGACGGCCGCGCCGCTGCCCAGGATGCGGCCCAGGGGCGTGCCTTCCCCCACTTCCTTGACCAGATTGGTGGCCGCCTCGGCGTCGCCGAATTTGGCCAGTCCGGCCTCCATGGCCACGCCCACGGTGGCGCCCATCTCGATGGTGTCGAGTCCGAAGTCGTCGTCGAGGCGATCGATGTAGGCGATGGCGTCCAGGTCGTCGATGCCGCAGTTGCCGCCGTGGGCCCAGACCGTCTCGTATTCAGGCTGCTTGGTGAGAAAATTGCCGTTTTTATCGTAAAAAGTCCCGGAGCACCGGATGATGCAGCCCCGGTGGCAGCCGTGGGTGGCCGAGCCCTCGCCGCCCCGGGCGTTTTCCAGCTCCGCCTGGGTCTCGCCGCTGATCTTGGAAGCGCCTTCGAAAGACCCCCGGCTGAAATTGTTGGTGGGGTAACCGCCGGCCTCGGACAGCACGTTGGTGAGCACGTTGGTGCCGTAGGCGGGCAGCCCTTCGCCGGTGACCGGGTGCTTGCGCAGGCCCGCCACCCATTTCTTGTTGGCTTCCTTGAACTTGTCCGGATCCTTGGGCGCGCGCATGGAACAGCCCGTGTCGTCCAAAACGATGGCCTTGACCCCCTTGGATCCCATGACGGCCCCGACGCCGCCCCGGCCGCAATGGCGGGTGGGCCGCTGTTCCATGTCGGTGACGGCGATGGAGGCCGCCGCCATTTTCCGCTCGCCGGCCGGGCCGATGGAAAGACAGGTCATCTTGTCGCCGTAGGCGGCTTTCATTTTGTCCACCAGGGCGTAGTTGCCCAGCAGCTTGAGGCTGTCGTCCGTTTCGATCTTCACGCCGTCCTTGTTGATGACGATCTTATAGGTCGCATCGTCTTTCGGTTTGCCTTCCAGCACGATGGCCGCATACCCCAGCCGGGCCAGCACCTGGGCCGCCTGCCCCCCGGCGTTGGATTCCTTGATGCCGCCGGTCAGCGGGCTTTTGCAGCCCACCGAGAGACGGCCCGACATGGCCGCCGTGGTGCCGGAGAGCAGCCCCGGCGCGATGACCAGCTTGTTCTCGGCGCTCAGGGGATGGCACAGCGGCGGCACTTCCCTGGCAATGATGGCGGACGTCATGCCCCGCCCGCCCATGCCGGCGTAATCGCCCGGTCCCTCCTCTTTCATGCTCGGAGCGCCCTCGGGTCCCATGTTGATTCGCAGAATTTTGTCCATTTCCTTCTCCTTATTTTGTGGTGGTTCTAATTTCCCAACTCCCTGCCGTATATCGACGACGCCGCCGCCCAGGCCGCCGCCATCACCGATTTGAGCGGCGCGTTCTTTTCCCTGGCCAGTCGCTTGCAATCTTCGTATTCCGGGGTCATGTTGATGATGGCGTTTCCTTTGCGCGCGATCTTCAATTTCACCAGCCCGTATTCGGTATCGATGCCTTCAAAACTCCGCCTCGCCTTGATCCGGTTTTCGATCCGCCACCGCAGCCCGATGCTGGTGGTTTCCCGGATAAGGAGATCGGAAAATTCGCCCACCTGATCCGGCGTGCAGATGATGGTGGCCAGGGTTCCGGGTCGGTTCTTTTTCATCTGTAGCGGCGACAGGAAGATGTCCATGGCCCCCATCTCCAGGGCCCGCTCCATCAGGTGCTCGTAGATCTGGGGATTCATGTCGTCGATGCTGGTCTCGATGACCGCCATCCGCTCGACATCGTAGCCCACATCCTCCACGGACGCCCGGCCCAGGCAGAGCCGGAGGAGGTTGGGGATGGCGGGTTCCGATGTACCGGCCCCGTAGCCGATCTTATCGACGGTCATGGCGGGCATGGGACCGAACCCGGACGCCAGGGTGGTGAGGATGGCGGCGCCGGTGGGCGTCAGCAGTTCGCCGGTCACGCCGGTGGAATAGATGGGAACCCCCTGGATCAATTCCATGGTGGCGGGCGCCGGAACCGGCAATGTGCCGTGAGCGCATTCCACCGTGCCGCTGCCCACATGAAGGGGCGAGCAATGGATTTCGTCAATGCCCAGGGCCGCGAACCCCGCTGCAGACCCGACGACATCGATGATGGCGTCCATGGCCCCCACCTCGTGGAAATGGATTTTATCGACGGATGTCCGATGGACCTTGGCCTCCGCCTCGGCCAGGCGATGAAAAATTTTGAGGCTGTCCCCCTTGACCCGGTCGCCCAGTTTGCTCCCGCCGATGATCTTTTCGATGTGATGCAAGTGGCGGTGATGGTGGTGGTGATGGTCCTCGTCAACAGACACCATGGCCTGGCTGCCGCCCATGCCTTTTTTTACGACTTTTTCAACGGACAGATCGTAATGATCCAGGCCGAGTTTGGCGATCTCGGCCTGCAATGTCTCCAGGGGCAGCCCGGCATCCAGGAGCGCCCCGAGGATCATATCCCCGCTGGCCCCGGAAAAACAGTCGAAATAGGCGATGTTCATGTCATTTTCTCCTATGAAACCTTCGCCAGTCTGACGGCGTCTGATTCATCCTGAACGGCGGAATCGTCTTTCGACAAGGCGACGCGGTTGATCAGGCACGCTTGATACCCGGCCCCGAAGCCGTTGTCGATGTTGACCACCGACACCCCGGAGGCGCAGCTGTTGAGCATGGACAAAAGGGCCGCCACGCCGCCGAAACTGGCCCCGTACCCCACGCTGGTGGGCACGCCGATGACCGGGCACGACACCAGGCCGCCCACCACGCTGGCCAGGGCGCCTTCCATACCCGCCACCACCACGGCCACGTTAGCGGTGAACAGTTCCTTGGTGACGGCCAGCAGCCGGTGGATGCCGGCCACGCCCACATCGTAGATCCGCGTCACCTTGTTGCCCAGGATCTCGGCGGTGATGGCGGCCTCTTCGGCCACCGGAATGTCCGACGTGCCGGCGCTGACCACGGCGATGTGGCCTTTCTGTTCCACCTCCCTGGGCTTGATGACCACGATCCGGGCCATCTCGTGGTAGATGCAATCGTCCGTGATCTCCTGAATCGCTTCGTAAACCTCCCGGACGGCCCGGGTGGCCAGGATGTTGTCGTGATGGCAGGCAATCCGTTCGGCGATGCCTTTGATTTGCTCAAGGGTTTTGCCTTCACAGTAAATCACCTCCGGGACCCCGTTGCGGATGCACCGGTGATGGTCGATGCGGGCATACCCCAGATCCTCGAAGGGCAGGTTTTTGAGCGCGTGCATGGCGGCGTCCGGTTCCATTCGACCGGCGTGGACCTGCTCCAGCAGGCCTTTCAGGAATTTGGTGTCCATGGTGTCTCCTTTTGGATAGTGGGTAGTGGGTAGTGGGTAGTGACTTGTGGTTTGTGACCGGCGGAACTATCCACTACTCACTATCCACTACCCACTGCTCAATGGCCCGATTCAGGCTCCCCATCCGGTATCCTTCCAAATCCAGGGTCACGAACAGGAAACCGACGGCCTTGATGGCCTCAACGGCCATGTTTCTCAAAGGGTCGGTCGTCAGGTGCGGAATGTCTTCAGGCGCCAGTTCGATGCGGGCGGTGTCGCCGTAGTGGCGAACGCGGATGGCGCCGGCAAGTCCCAGGTTCCGGAGGGCGTCTTCGGCCGCATCCACCTGCCGGAGGTTTTCCGCGGTGATGGGGTTGCCGTAGGGAATCCGGGAAGCCAGGCAGGCGTAGGCCGGCTTGTTCCAGGTGGAAAGGCCCAGCCGGCGGGACAGGTCCCGGACGTCTGCTTTGGA
>JAABTD010000460.1 GCA_011390065.1 Desulfobacteraceae bacterium | reverse complement strand
GTCTCGTTTTTATATTGCAGATGATAGGTCCGGATGCACCGGTAACACCCGTCCGTATCCTCCTGGGCGGCGCTCTGGGGCATTTGCCGGCATGGGCAGGTCTCCAGGGCGTCCCTGGCCCGGCGCAACACGTCCATGATTCCTTCGCCGTTGCGTCCGCCGTCGTCCTTTTCCTGATACAGGGTCTTCAGAAATCCGGTGCCGCCGGGAACGGCGTCCATGAGTACCAGGTAGTGTTTCGTCACGCCGGATGCCGATTCGGGCAGGATTTGGGGTTGCACCAGCAGGTGGGCCGGATTGCCCTCGAAGCGGAGCCGGAGCCCGAGATAGATGCAGGCCATCAGGGTGTCGATGTCGGCCTCGTCCACGCTCGGGAGCAGCAGCCGGACCGCTTCGGATTTCAGTTCGCGGTAGAGGTAAACCGGGAGGTATTCGAAGGGCTGCCCGGTTTTGCCCTCCTGCCGCATCTTGTCGTATTTCCGCCGCGCCTGGCAGCTCCGCCGGTGGAGGGCGGCGTCCGCGCTTTCCGGGGTCCCGCCGGGCGGAATCGCGACGCCGCAGTGGCGGCAGATGAGAAAACCGATCTCCGACGTAAGGATGTTGGGTCCGAAGGGAACCCCTTTCACGTCATCCTTGTACCCCGTGTTGATCTCCCGCAGGATCATGGAGGCCCGGTATTCGATGCCGAAGGG
Source organism: Desulfobacteraceae bacterium (assembly GCA_011390065.1). Taxonomy (GTDB): domain Bacteria; phylum Desulfobacterota; class Desulfobacteria; order Desulfobacterales; family JAABSP01; genus JAABTD01. The sequence goes on along the minus strand of JAABTD010000460.1, from coordinate 1,314 downwards.
CAGGCCGTCGTCGCCCACCGCCCCGGACGCGGTTTCCCGGGTCCCGTCAAAGGAGGCGATCACGTCGTAAAACCCCCGCCGGCGCTCTTCGTCCCGGTCGCCCGAGAGGCTGTCGTAATGTTCCATGTAGGAGAGGGCCTGGGACTGGGCGAATTCGATGAACGGCCGCTGCTGGCCCAGGTCGAACTGGCTTCGGTTATCGCCGGAATGGCCGCACTGGGGACATGCGGGCGCGGCGTCGGGGTGCTTGAGGTCGTCGAGCCGGCGCATGTGGCCGCACGCGCCGCAGATGGCCCAGATTTCCGTCAGCGGTTGCCGGGGGTTGCCGATGGCGATCCCCTGGATGTCGAACTGCCGGCGGTGGGTGTAGAAGGTGTTTCTCGGGGCCAGTTCCCGCAAGGCGGCGGTGGCGCTGCGATAGATTTCGACGGGCCGGTGGTCCCCGTCGGCGTGGCGGTGCCGGTTGTAGGTGGCCCCGTAAAACCGGACCCCCCTTTCCGGAAAGGCATAATTGGGCAGCAGCCCTTCGTCCGTCAGAATTTCCAGGGCCTTGATGCGATTGAGGCCGGCGATCCGGCCCCGCAGAATCTGGAGTTCCTGCTCGATCTCCCGGCGGGCTTCCGTCTCTTCCGGGTCCAGCTTTTTCAACTGGTCGGTCAGGCGGCTCCGGCCGTTTTCCAGGTCCCGCTTCGACCGTTCGAAATCGCTGGCCGCTTTGTGAATCCGCTGCATCAGCCGTTGGGCGTCGGTCTCCTCTAAAAACCGTTCCTGGGTGTCGTCCTGAACCGGGGGACGGAAATGGCGGAGAAAGCGGTCCTGAAGTTCAGCTTCTCCTTTGGTGGCCCACGCCATGAGGGACGGAAGGTGGCCGTCCCGCCGCTTCAGGTCGTCCACCAGTTGCACGCCGGTTCGGGGGATCTCCCGCAGGAGGCCCTCCCGGGTTCCGGTGTCGAAAAGAAACCCGAGATACTGGCGGGCCAGCACCGCCGAGGCGTCCAGCCAGCAGCCGGGGGGATCGACCTTGCCCTTGAGCATCTCCATGGGCCGGGCGTAGAAAAAGAGATCGTGGGGGCGCTGGTTGACCACCGATACGATCAGCGCGGACCCCGTGGCCCGGCCCGCCCGCCCGATCCGCTGGAGGTAGCTGGCGGTGTTGGGGGGAATGGAGCAGAGCATGGTGCTGGAGAGATCCCCGATGTCGATGCCCATCTCCAGGGTACTGGTGCAGGTGAGCACGTTGGGGTCGTCTTCGTGACAGCGGCGTTTGAAGGCGTTTTCGATATGCTCCCGTTCTTGGGTGGCCAGCAGGCCGGT
>JAABTD010000459.1 GCA_011390065.1 Desulfobacteraceae bacterium | reverse complement strand
ACCGAAGAAAAAATTTACCCCTGGGGAAATGAGCCAGACCCGGACAGAGCCAATTATAAAGAGACGAATATTGGGCGCAAGAGTCCGGTCGGATGTTTTCCCAATGGGCAAAGCCCGTTTGGTTGTCTGGACATGTCAGGCAATGTTTTTGAGTGGACGGCCAGTTTATGGGGGAATGATTGGCAAAGCCCCGACTTCAATTACCCCTATGATCCGGATGACAGCAAGCGGCATGATGAAAAGCCCGGGGATAATGTTCTCAGAGTGATTCGAGGCGGCAGTTATTTTTTTTCGAAAACTAGCGTTCGGTGCGCTTTTCGCGCCGGGCGCAATCCGGACATTTGGGGCGCCACCCGCGGGTTTCGGGTTGTGTGCGCTCCCGGTCTTCTCTGATCTCTGGGGACTCTGGCCTCTGGATCTCTGGAACCGCTTCATGGGCTTGAACACCCCTTTGAGGTCGATGAATTCAAAGGACTCAACGCGCTATCCTAAAATCAATCCCTGCGGATCACACCGTTCCCGCAAAATTTTCAGCTCGTCGTCCGTGGGCGGCGCCACCTCCGACGCCCGTGAGACATCCACCTCAAACCCCGTATTCTCCGCTACTTTTTCCGGCGTGACGCCGGGATAGTATCCCTCCAGATACATCCGTTTCGATTCTTTATCGAACCGCATCACCGCCATGTTGGTGATCACGGCGGCCGGGCCGCTGTCTTCCGACAGGCCGACTTTGGCGCGGCCGCCGGGGCCGTCCATCCAGCCCGGGCTGGTCATGTAGTCGAGGGTCTGGACGAATTTCCGCTTTTCGTGCTGCATGAAGATGATGGTGCGGTTCACGAAGGAGGCCACGTCGCAGGCGCCGCCGGAGCCGGAAAACCGCACTTTGGGTTGCCAGTAGTCGCCGATGACCGTGGAATTGAGATTGCCGTAGGGGTCGATCTGGGCCGCGCCCATGACCCCCACCACCCGCTTTCCGGTGAACCGGTTCTGCATGGTGGCGAAGGCGTCGGCCAGGCTGCCGTTGACCGACGTGCCGTACATGACCCGGGGGTCGGCCACGGCCATGGGGACCTCTTCCAGTTTGGAATCGATGGCGCCGGTCTCGAAGAAGATGACGCTGTTGGGCGCGCTGATGTGCTTGGCGGCCATGGACGCCACCATGGAGATGCCGGTGCCGCAAAAGACGATGTCGCCGTCCTTGATTTCACGGGCCGCCGCGATGGTCATGAGTTCTTTGAGGGTATAGTCGGGCATTGGGCGCCTCTGTTGTTCAGTTCAATCTTCGTTTTCGTAAAATGGACGATGTGGACGGCGTGGACCGGGTGGACGATGTGGACGCCGGTTTCATTTCCGGTCCAGGCCGGTGGCGTAGCCGGTTCGCGGATCGGCTTTTATCGCGTTCAGGCGGTCTTTTCCGATTTTTTCCAGCAGGGCCTTGTGATCCTTCACGCCGTGGATGAATTGATCCAGGTAACCCGGATGCAGGGCGTCGTCCGACGCGAATTTTTTGTAGTCGTTGAGGTAAACCGGATCATAGTCGTAGTGATTGTAACAGGCGGTGGGGTAGGCGCCGTGGGGCAGCGGGACCACGGCGTCCACGCAGAAAAACGGGATCCCGTTGCTTTCGGGGGCCTCCCGGAGCTGATCGGTCTCCACCAGTTCCTCGCAGGTGACGATGAGATGTTTGGCGGATTTGGCCTGCTCCACGTCGCTGAAGGGGAGTCCTTCGATTCGGGAGGTCCCCTTGGGGCCGGCCTTTTGCACATGGATGATGGTCACATCCGGGTTGATGGCCGGCACGAGCACCACCTTGGGAACGTCGCCCCAGTCGCCGAAGGGGTTGTCCATGACCTGGAGCTTGTCGTCGGGCAGTTTCGGATCCGCGGCCCGCGTCTCGGACGAAAAGCCCCATTTGTTGATGAGGTCAGTGCCCAGGCCGGAGCGGGTGGGCAGAAACGGAACCCCCATGGCCCCGGCCATGAACCGGAGGGTCATCTGGTAGTTGGAATAATCCTC
>JAABTD010000458.1 GCA_011390065.1 Desulfobacteraceae bacterium | reverse complement strand
CACAGGGTGAGGCCATGAGTCCAATGATGCCCAACGCGATTAACAATGGTGCAACAAAGACAAGTCCCTTCCGCATAATGCCCTCCTTGATTTTGGCGATTAAGAGAATCGGTTGACGGGCGCGGTGCATAAATGCCCGCGATGACGAAATAACTCAGGTTCAGTACCACAAACGTCGTGGTTTTTCAAGCGGGAATGCGGGCCGGATATCCCGAGACCATCACGTCTTCTTCGAACCGGCGGACCGAAACACGGGTCAGCCGGACCGCGTCGGCCATGAGCGCCGGTCCTGCCCCGCGGCAGATGGGAATGCCGTCGTCTCCGCCGAGAATCCGGGGGGAGAAAAAAAAGTTGACCTTGTCGACGATGTCGGCGGCAAAGGCCGATCCGAAGACCGCGCCGCCCCCTTCGATGAGAAGACTGGTGATCCCCATTTCCCCCAGAACCGGCATGAGCCGGGCCAGGTCGATGCGGCCGTCGGTTAAGGGCGCTTCCAGAACCCGCGCCCCGGTTTTCTCGATGGCCGCCCGTTTGTCGGCCAGCGGTTCCGGGCCGGAAACGACGAGATTGCCGGCCGTCGAATCAAGTGATAAAAGCTTGCAATTCAGGGGGATGTCGAGCCGGGCGTCCAAGATGATCCGGGTCGGATCCCGGCTCTCCAGGCCCGGCCGCCGGGTGGTGAGGCTGGGATCGTCGGCCAGGACCGTGCCGATCCCCACCATGATGCCGTCGTAAGCGTGGCGCAGGTCGTGGACGCGCCGCCGGGAGGCCTCCCCCGAGACCCATTTGGCGTCCCCGGTTCGGGTGGCGATGCGGCCGTCGAGGGTGGCGGCGCATTTGGCCAGGACAAAGGGGATTCGGGTCCGGATATATTTAATGAAGGTCTCGTTGAGCCGCCGGGCCTCGGCTTCCCGGATGCCCGAGACCACTTCGAGGCCGGCCTCCCGCAACCGTTTGTTCCCCCCGCCGCCGACATCGGGGTTGGGGTCTTCCATGGCCGCCGCCACTTTTTTGATCCCCGCCGACAGGATTTTTTCCGTGCAGGGCGGGGTTCGGCCGGTGTGGTTGCAGGGTTCCAAACTCACATATAGGGTTGCGCCCGCCGCAGCCGGCCCGGCGTCGTCGATGGCGTTGACCTCGGCGTGGGGCCCGCCGACCCGTTCATGGAACCCTTTGCCGACCACGGCGCCGTCCCGGATCACCACCGCGCCCACCATGGGGTTGGGCGAAGTCCAGCCCGCGCCCTGCCGGGCCAGGTCCAGGGCCATATCCATGAACTCCCAATCCATGGGCGACGGATTCACGACGCCCCATCCTCCGCCCTCTGCCCTCCGCCCTCCGTCCTCTGACTTCTCCCGTTCCCCTCGCCTTTCCTGGCTTCCTCCCGGTCCAGGAGGCTCTTGAGTTCGGAGACGAAATCGTTGACGTCCTTGAATTCCCGGTAGACCGATGCGAAGCGGACGTACGCAACGCCGTCCAACCCGTGGAGCTTGGTCATCACCTTCTCTCCGATGAGATGGGAAGGGATCTCATTTTGCCCGGATTCCCGCAGGTCCTGTTCCAGTTCGTCGAGATAGGCGTCGATGACGTTCATGCTGATGTTGCGTTTTTCACAGGCCCGCTGCATGCCGGCCCGGACCTTTTCTCGTGAGAAGGGTTCGCGCCGTTCGTCTTTCTTGACGATCATCACCTCCATTGCTTCGGCCTGCTCGTAGGTGGTGAATCGGCGGTCGCAGCCCAGACATTCGCGGCGGCGTCGGATGGCGAGCCCGTCCTTGCTCAACCGGGAATCGACGACCTTGTTGTTGAATTCACCGCAGAAGGGGCATTTCATGTCCGTTCGTCTCCTTTGGGTTCCGCCAGGTGAATGATGTCCACTCCGGCCAGGGAAAACATCTCCTCCGACATGGGGTCGGCGTAACCGGCGGCATGGTAGATTTCCCGGATCCCTGCGTTGATCAGCATCTTGGTGCAGATGGAGCAGGGCAGATTGGTGCAGAAGAGAGAAGCGTTCCGG
>JAABTD010000258.1 GCA_011390065.1 Desulfobacteraceae bacterium | reverse complement strand
CGCGGCCCTGGTGGTCATCGAATTCGTTTACGGATGGAACCAGTACCTGTGGCCCCTGCTCATCACCACCAACCCCAAGATGACCACGGCCGTCATCGGCTTGAAAAACCTGATCCCCTCGCCGGAGGACCCGCCGGACTGGCACATCGCCATGGCCGGCGCCCTGCTGGTGATGCTGCCGCCCATCCTGGTGGTGCTCTTCATGCAGCGCTGGTTCGTCAAGGGACTGGTGGAGCGGGAGAAATAGCGGATATGGCCCTCGGCGACAGACCTTTTCTTGTGGACCCGGCCGGATTCGGCCCCCTGTGTAAGTGCGGCAAGCCGCATCCGACAGTGGATGTGCGGCATTATGCGGGCGAGGACGCTTTTACGGTACTCGCCGACGACTGCCGGGAGGCGGCCGGCGGATCGCAAGTGCTTCTGGTGGACGACGAGAACACCCACGCCGCCGCCGGCGCCATGGTGGTCGAAGCCCTGAAGGATCGCGGGATCGATCCCGTCGTGGAGACCCTTTCGGGCGACGTGGAGATGACCGACGCTACGGCGGAACGGCTCATGGCCGGCCGCGGGGAAATCGGCCTCATCATCGCGGTGGGGGCGGGGACCATCAACGATCTGGGCAAATATGCCGCAAACGCCCACGGACTGGACTATTGGACCGTGCCCACGGCCCCGTCCATGAACGGCTACACGTCTTCCATCGCGGCGGTGAAGATCCGGGGGGTGAAGCGGACTTTGCCGGCCCGGCCGCCCCGGGCCATTTACGCACATCCCCGGGTCGTCCGGGAAGCCCCCCTGAAGCTGCGCCAGTCCGGATTCTGCGACATCCTCGCCAAATCGGTCTCGGACACCGACTGGCGGACCGAATCCATCCTCTTTTCCGGTTCCTACTGCCCGCTGCCCTCCGCCGTGGTGGCGGGTTCCGAATCGGCCTACATCCCCTTTCCGGAAAAGATCCGAGACGGGGACAGCGACGCGGTGACCGGCTTGTTCGACGGCCTGCTCCTGTCCGGCGTCGCCATGACCCTGGCCGGTTCCAGCGCTCCGGCCTCCGGCGGCGAACACCTGGTCTCCCATGTGCTCGACATGCGGGAGAGCCTCACCGGCCGGAAACCGGAGTTGCATGGCCTCCAGGTGGCCGCCGGCGTCATCCTTTCGGCGGTCTGCTATCGGATGCTGTCTGAATTAGAGGCATCCAGGGTGGGAAAGGGAAAGGCCGTACCTCGATTTGAATCCGATCTGAAGGAGATCCCGGCGGTCTGGGGGCCGTATGCAGACGAAGTCCGGGAGCGGTTCCTCCAGAAACGCGCCCAGTTGGTGCAATTCGACGACCTGCTGCCCCGGCACTGGGACCGCCTCCAACCCCTCTTCAACGCCGTCCGTAAGCCCGAATTCTTCCTCGACCTCATCCGCCGCACCGGCTTTCCCATGACCCTCGACGCCGTCCGCCTTTCCCCGGACGAATTCAGAACCGCCGCTTTGACGGCCCGGACCATCCGGGAGCGCATCACCGTGCTGGATGTGGCGGCCCACGCCGGGGTGCTGGAAGCGGCGGTGGAGGAGGCGGCGGGGCTGATGGGGTGAGGCGGCCTTGAATTGAAAAACATGGTGGGCGATGTTATCCTGTAAACAGATAGCAAGGAGAAGCCTAATGGAAGAAAGGCAGACGGTCACCACGGCAATCGACGCCGATACATATCGATATCTTAAAATGCTTGCGGATCAATCCGGTTCAACGGAATCGGAATTGGCGGCGGAGGCCATCCGGATCTTCATCGAAGATCGGTCGTGGCAGATCGAAGCGATCAAGGAAGGGATACGGCAGGCGGACAGCGGCAAATTTGCAACGGAAGACAGGGTGAAATCCGTTTTTTCCAAATGGGGAGTCGATATACATCGTTTCGGCCAATGATTGCCGCGGAGCGGCAACGGCATATAGCCTGGGGTTTCAACCCCAGGCTGGGGGCAATTAACCAATGCGCCCTGAAGGGGCGCGGGCAGGTTAGTGGCCGAAACGATGATCAAGACTATCGTTTAGTATCGGATTCTGGACGATGAAATCCAGCATTTATACGCGTCTTGCATGGGGCAAGGAAATAGCCTGTGAAATTCAGGTATAGGGATTAACGGGCAAACAAATCCGGAAAAAAATCAGGTGTAAAAAATGCCGGAACTAACGATCAGCGAAATTCTCAGTGATCTCCGAATGGCGGAGGAAGTTATGTCGAAATTTGAGAGGCGCTATTGGATCACGTCCGATCAGTTTTTTGAGCTGTATAGTGAAGGATTATTGGATGACGGCGAACATACCGAGGACTTTAGCGAATGGGCCGGATATTTTAAATTGAAACAGCGACGGGAGACGTCTTTCCGCAAATTAGGAGAAATGCGACTGAACAAACTAAGATCCGCTAAACAGGGGGGCAATATTCGGTTGACGCCCCAGGAACCGGTGATAGAGGTCCAGTCGCATGATACCGCCTCGTTATGAATATGAGCGGTTTATCTACAGCATCCCCCGAGAATTTCAGGAGATAATTAAGCGATCATCCTTGCATTTCTACAGCACCAGCGCCGCCGCCGGAATGCTGAAGGGGGCGGTATGGTTCCGCAATGGATTGAGATTGCAGGTCGTTGAAGTCATAGACTTCGCCATTGGGGAAATTCTCGATTACAGCTATACGGTTTATGATGGTCAGGAGAAAATCCTGTGGTTTGATCCTCAGCCGCATCCGGAAAATCCCAAACTTGCCGAGACGTTTCCGCACCACAAGCACTTACCTCCGGAGATCAAGAAGAACCGCGAACCCGCAGATGGCATCGGGTTTGGCCAAATCAATCTGCCGACGCTGTTCGCTGAAATCGCAACTCTCAAATCCTGAAGCACCGCTTCAGCCGTGGTGCCGCAGTCCTTATGCCCTCCGCCGCGCCCCTTTCCGCTCCGGCTGATTGTCGAACACCTCCCGCAACTGCACCACCCGCCCGTCCAGCGTCGCGTTGTGAACGGCCTTTTTCACCTTGGACGCCGCGTGCTTTTCCACGTCGAAAAATGAAAACTCCCGTTTCAGGTCGATCTGGCCGATCATGGCCGAGCGGATGCCGGACCGGTCGCAGATGAGCCGGACGATGGTCCCTTCGTTGATTTTGTCCAGCCGGCCGACGTTGATGAAGAACCGCTGGGTCGGCGTGTTCTGAAATCGTTCCTTTTTGCTCACGATGGGCGTGGATTTGGCGGCCTTCCGGGGCGGTTTGGCGTCGATATCCCCGGCGTTCCGGTAGTCTCCGAGCAGGCGGTTGAGTTCGCCGGAGACCATCCGCTGGATCAGGTCCTCCTTGGTGAGGTCGCCCAGGGCGTCGTAGATTTCCGGCAGATAGGCCGACAGCGCTTTCTCGTCCACCTCGGTTTTCGCGATTTTTTCCGCGGCCCGGAGCAATTGCTTTCGGCAGATGGCGTCGCCGTCCGGGAGTTTGTCGAACGAGAAGCGGATGTGGCCCCGCCGTTCCAGGTCCCGGACCCTGTAGGTTTCCTTGGGCGTGATCAGGGCGATGGAGGCGCCGGACTTGCCGGCCCGGGCGGTCCGGCCGCTCCGGTGGGTGTAGACTTCGGGATCATCGGGCAGGGTGTAGTGGATGACGTGGGTGATGTCGTCCACGTCGAGTCCCCGGGCCGCCACGTCGGTGGCCACCAGGATGCGGGTGAGGCCGGCCCGGAATTTGCGCATCACCGCGTCCCGCTGGGGCTGGGAGAGGTCGCCGTGCAGGGCCTCGGCCGGGTAGCCGTCCCGGACCAGGTCGTCGGCCGCCTTCTGGGTGTCTATGCGGGTCCGGCAGAAGACCAGCGCGAACATCCCCGGCGAGAAATCGATGACGCGCCGCAGCGCCGCGTAACGGTCCTTGTGGTGGATCACATGGCAGGTGTGGGCGATGGTGGTCGGGCTCTGATTGCGGCCGCCGACGGTGATTTTGATCGGGTCTTCGAGGTAGTTCCCGGCGATGGCCGCCACCGAAGAGGGCATGGTGGCGGAAAACAGCCAGATCCGCCGTTGGGCCGGCATGACGGACAGGATCTCGTCGATGTCCTCCTGAAAGCCCATGTTCAGCATTTCGTCGGCTTCGTCCAGCACCACATGGGAGACCCGTGAGGGATCGACGGCCTTGCGCGAAATGAGATCGCGCAGCCGGCCCGGCGTGGCCACGATGACCTGAGACCGGTTTTTGAGCTGCCGGACCTGGTGAGAGATGCTGGCCCCGCCGTAAACCGCCACGATGCGCACCCCGGACAGGCCGGCGGCGAACCGTTGCAGATCGTCGGTGATCTGGAGGCACAACTCGCGGGTCGGGCAGATCACCACGCCCTGGGGGTGGGGCTGTTTCGGGTCGATCCGCTGGAGCAGCGGCAGTCCGAAGGCGCCGGTTTTTCCGGTGCCGGTCTGGGCCATTCCGATGAAATCCCGGTCGCCGGCCAGCAGGGCCGGGATGGCCTGTTCCTGGATCGGCATGGGGGCCGTAAATCCCAAGGTTTCCGTTGCGTTGACCAGTGCGTCGCACAGGCCCAATGTTGCAAAACTCATTTTGTTTCACTCTTTCGATATAAAACGCCGAAAGCGTGGCTGATGATCGCTTTCGGCGTTCTGTTCATAAAAAACGCCGCCCGACACTTCCGGGCGGCGTCACAGTCGCTTTCAGTCCAGTCGAGGATTTATACCGCAACCGGAGGCGGTTGGCAATCTTTTTTCATGGGATGGCATCCGGTTTAATGGGACGGCATCCGGGCCGCGTCGTTCAGGGACCAGTCGTAGTCGAGATAATCGATTTCCACGTCCCCGGACTTGATCCGCTGTCGCCCGGCCCCGGAATCGGCGAGTTGGCCGGTATGGGCGGCGAAAAAGTCTTTCAGCGAATCGTATCCGCCCCAGCCCCGTTGAAAATCTTTCCGGTACCAGTCGAAAATCCTGGAGACCTTCAAGGCGTTATCGTCCGGCGCGTACCGGTTCCGCGATGCATCCCTCAGAAACCGGGCCGTGCTGTCCGCCAGTTGGGCTTCCAGCCGTTCGGCCGTCAGGGCCTCGGGCCGCAACGCCGGGCAGCCGATGGCGGCGCAGTTGACCACGAAATGGATGCGCGGTTCGTTGTAGACGCCCGGCTCCCGGATCATGTCGTGTTCGATCCAGTCCAGGTGACGCTTTTCGCCCAGCAGCGTGAAGAACTCCTTTTTCCAGGGGCTGGAAAAGAACGAGCCCAGATCCTTGATGGAGTCGAGATCCGGGTATTCCGTCAGGATCAACTCGATGGTGAAGGCGTTATAGGCGTTGATGAGAAACGCCAGTTGTCGGGGCTCTGTCCAGCCGTCGAATTCCGACTGGGGCACGGCCGATAATTCGGACAGGTACGTTTTTAACGCGGCCCGATCCGTTTTAAAATCCGAATATCGCACCCAGGACGCCGAGCCGTCCTCCCCCCAGAAGACATGGGACTTCAGCAGCATGTCCCATCGAGCATGTTGGTGATCGAAGGCCAGGACCGAAGACGCCGGGATCACTAAAACAATGCTCAACAGGATCAGAAGTGATTTCATTCCATTTGTCTCCTTTGTCGTTTGTCCGGTTCGATCTGCTAACGGTATGACCTGACGAGGTCGGAGTCAACCGTTTCATGATCATATACCGCCGCTTGTTCAGAAACCGTGTTTGTGACGATTCCTTTGTTGATTGTTTTTGCGGAATGTCATAAATGGGGTTTTGGGGTGCGATGCAAACGGGAGCCTTTGATTCAGAGCCCGAAAGTTGTCGCTTTTCACTCCTCATCCGACTCCCCGCCGGGCGGCTCCGCGTCCGGAGAGTGCAGGCCGGCTTCGTCCATTTCCTCTTTGATGGGCGACAGAACGCGCAATGCGACAAAGTTGGCCAGGGCGATGAGGACGGCGATTTCAAACCGGTTGTGGGCAACGGCGGCGCCGACGGTGCCGGTGGACCAGAGGCTGACGGCGGTGGCCGCCCCCATGATCTTGTTCTCCTGTTTGAGGATGGCGCCGCCGCCGATGAACCCGATGCCGGTCATCAGCCCCTGCATGACCCGGGCCTTGGCGTCCGGGTTGTCGCCGATGAAGGATTCGGAAACCAGAACGTATCCGCAACTGGCCACCGCCACCAGGGGAAAGGTGCGAAGCCCGAGGCTCCGAGAATAATATTCACGCTCCAGCGCCAGTGGAAGGGTCAGGATGAACGAGGCGCACAGCTTCACAAAATACTTGATGAAGGTGTACCAGTAGACGTCGGAAAGAGACGTCGCGTAATCGTAGATATCCGTGAAAAAAGTAGCTATCGTGTCCCACATGGCGCGGATCCCCTGCACGGTTGAAGGCGGCGTATTCAAGGATCGACGGACAGGCGATTTCTCTCCGCCGGTTATGGATGGATTATTGGCAGAATCATCCCGATAAAGCAAGACTGGAATCGAAGGCAATCCGAAGTGTTGGAAGTGTCTTGCGGTCTCATCCAATATCGGTTACCATGCCGATCGAATCAGGCTGGATAAAAACCTTATGCCGACGGACATTTGAATTGAAGATCCAAACTTTTGACGGCGATTTGCAGGGCGCGGCCCTGACGTTCGGGATGGTCGCGCTGGTCGGGCTG
>JAABTD010000070.1 GCA_011390065.1 Desulfobacteraceae bacterium | reverse complement strand
ACACGACCCCCCTCCGAGCCCGTAACCCATCACGAAAATCATGGGAAGAAGAGAGGCGAACGCAATGAGACCGAACCCGTCCAACAAGGGGCTGCGCCCTTTGATGATGGACGCCAGACCCACGCCCACGGCCGCCACCAAAGGAACGGTGACCGTGGAAGTCGTCACGCCCCCCGCATCGTAGGCGATGCCGATGATCTCTTTGGGCGCGATCAGCGTCATGAGCATGACCAGCACATACCCGCCGATGATCAGATACTGGATGGGCCAGCCCCGGAGTATGCGCAACACCCCAACGAGAATGGCCACGCCTACGGAAAACGCCACCGACAGCCGCAACCCCAGGGCGTAGCTTTTCAAAGAAGCGTCCGCCGAAGAAATAAGATTGCCCTGGGCGGCAATGTCCGCGGCCTCGGCCGCCACGGCGATCAAAGCCGGCTCCGCGACCGTTGTGGAAAACCCGAGCAAGAAGGCGAACGTCAGCAACCAGAACAGACTCCCCTTGCGCGCCAGGGCGTGGGCCATGGTCTCGCCGATGGGAAACAGCCCTATCTCCAGTCCTTGCACAAACAGCATCAGGCCGAAAACCACCAATACGCCGCCGAATAAAACATCGAACAGATTCGGCAACGGTTGTCGAAGCACAACGATCTGGAAAAAGGCGATTACCAGAATGATCGGCAGCAGATCCTTGAACGAGATCCACAATTTTTTTGAGACGGCGAAAAATACGATGGAAACCCGATTCGCTTTTGGTTTGCTTTTCATAATGTCGCTCATTCCATGCGCCATGGCGCTTTGCAATGATCCAAACCTCATTTCCTTCGATAGCGTTGGTCAATGCCTCCGTTTTGGTATAGTTATTCGTGCAATTCGACTTAGTTCCGTTACGTCGCCCCATGCCGGAGCATCGTCTTTTTCCTGGATTCGCCCTTTACAACCAGTAATCGAACAGGCTGCCCAGAAATTCGACGAATCGTTGCCGCAGGGATCGCTTTCTCCAGGCGTTCAACGTGATTTCCACATTCTTCTCCTGATCCGTTTTAAACACCGCTTCCATCTGAGATCCGAAGTCGGCGCCGTAAACGATGGCATTGGCTTCGTTGGCATGGAGAAAGCTGCGGTAATCGAGATTGGACGAGCCCACCGTCGACCAGAGGCCGTCCACCACCGCGGTTTTGGCGTGCTGGAGGACGTCTTTTCGTTCGAAAATCCGCACTCCGGCTTCGAGAAGTTCACGGTAATGCGCCCGGGAGGAATTGATGGTGATCCAGGAATCGGTGACCCCGGGCAACAGCAACCGCACATCCACCCCCCGCCGGGCGGCGCGATTCAGGACGTCCAGGAACCGTTTATCGGGTGAAAAATATCCCTGGGTGATCCAGATGCGATCTTCGGCTTGATGAAAAACGGCCAAAAACACCTTGTAAATGTCCACTTCCTCATCCTCGGGGGCGCTGATCATCATCCTCACCAACTTGTCGCCCATTGGGGTCAGTTCAGGATAATAAGCCGGCCCGCTCAACGGCGGCGCATCGTTGAGTTTCGACCAGAGGGCGCAGAACATGTGCTGCAATTCGGCGACCACAGGTCCTTCCAGGCGGAGATGGGTGTCGCGCCATCGGTCCTTCAGTCTGGGCCTCCCGTTGGGGGGGCTGAAAGAACTGTTGGTGTACACGGAACTGATGTTCATGCCGCCGACAAAGGCCACCCGCCCGTCCACCACCAGGATTTTTCGATGGTGGCGGTCATTGATCTGCCAGATTTTCGGGTTTTCCGCCGGATTGAGGGGATGGTACTTGAAAAGTTGAATCCCCTCGGCTTCCATTCGTTTGAAAAACGAGTCTTCGGCGTTTAAAATGCCGAAAGCGTCGTAGATCAATCGGATCGCCACCCCGGCCCCGCGGCGCTCGATGAGGATATCGGCGAATTGCCGGCCCAGCTCGTCGTCATCGAAAATGAAGGTTTCCAGGTGGATATGATGCCTGGCCTGGCGCAAGGCGTCAAACATCGATCCATAGGCCATGGGGCCGTCGATGAGGAGTTGCGCTTTGTTTCCGGCATATAGCGGACGTCCCGTGATGGTTTGATCGGATTGGACCATTTGCAGGAGATGAGGATAGGCTCCGGGGTCGTCCGTCGCCTGTTTTAAGAGGTCGTTGATCGAAAGATCCTGGGGGTGATTGGTCAAGGTCGCCTCGCTGTCGCCGCTACACGAACATCCCAACGCGCAGGTGCTGGTGGTGCTCAAGACGAGCCTCACATCGTCAAAAACCCGCTGGACACGGTTTCGGTGGGCATTGACATTACGGTTTGACCGCCCTGATATAGGCGGAAAAGACGATTTTCTCCGTCCCATTGCCGATATTCCAGCTCTGGATGATCTCGTCGCTTTGAAGCTTGGGCGTGATTGAAATGTCCTGGAAACCCAGGTCGCCGAGAATCTGTTTCACCTCATCGGGTGAAATGGCGCCCGAGACTCAGCCGGTGTAGGCCGCCGGATCGTTTTTCAGCGCTTCGGGGATTTCGCCGGATCGCAGCACGTCTGAAATGCTGATCCTTCCACCGGGCTTGAGCACCCTGAAGATTTCTTTGAAGACCGCTGCCTTGGACGAAGAAAGGTTGATGACGCAGTTGGAAATCACCAAGTCCGCCCGGTTGTCCGGAATCGGCAGGCGTTCGATCTCCGACAGCCGGAATTCGACATTGGAGGCCGCCAGTTTGTCGGCGTTGGCCGTTGCTTTTTCGACCATTTCAGGGGTCATGTCTACGCCGATCACCCGGCCTTCGGGACCGACCTGTTTTGCCGCCAGAAAAGCGTCGAATCCCGCGCCGGAACCCAGATCCACGACGGTTTCACCCGGCTGTATATTCGCAACGGATAAAGGGTTGCCGCATCCGAGTCCCAGATTGGCGTCGCCTTTGCCGATGGCCAGATCGTCATCGGAATAATCCAGCGTTCTGCCGAAGGCTTCGATATCGGTCAAGACCGGCGCGCCGCCGCAACAACCGTCTTCGCAGCAACCGCCGCTCTCTTTCGCTGTTTTGCTGTATTTTTCCCTGACCAGTTCTTTTATCTGTTCCTCGGATAATGCCATAAGGGGTTCCTTTCATAGTGTTATGTTGTGTGGTTTGGAATCATTTTGGCCGCGTAAGCAGGCGACAAATGGTTGCATCTACAAGGATTGGGGATAAGCAAGGATTTTGTCGATTGCGTCGAGGCGGTCCAGCATCCTCGGACAACGCCATGACGGACCCCATTAGACATTAAATATCAAAATATATGAATGCGGCGCTTTGTTTGTCAAGCAGCTTTTCAGCTTTTCATGCTGAGGACTTTTTCGTGAATTTCCAAGTCCCTGCCGCTGTAAAGCACGAAACGAATCTTCTTGACGGATTTCAGGTTCGAAACGATCTCCATGATGGTTCGAAATGCCGCCTCTGCCGCGTCTTGCACGGGATACCCGAACGCGCCGGTGGAGATCGCCGGAAACGCTATCGATTCTATCTCATGCTCTTCGCCGAGCCGTAAGGCGTTGCGATAACAGTTCTCAAGAAGCTTATCTTCCGGTTTGTCCACGCCGTAAACAGGCCCCAGGCAGTGAATGACATACTGGTTAGGCAGATTGTGTCCGCTCGTAATCACCGCCTCTCCCGGTTCAATGGGCGCTAATGGACGACATTCCTCCTCAAGCCCGGGCCCCGCTGCGCGGTGAATCGCGCCCGCCACGCCCCCACCCATCATAAGCCGGGCGTTGGCGGCGTTAACAACAGCCGTAATTCCCGTTTGCGAGGCGATATCGCCCCTGACACACTCGATCGTGACGCCCGATATCGTTTTCTCCATGATATGTTTGCCTCCTTAAGCAGTTTTTCGATCTTACCGATAATATGAGCTGTACCTTATATTTTCAGCATCTTTCAATTGTCTTTTCGATCACTATAAACAATGTGTGCATAATAAAACGTGAAAGATCGATCAACAATGAGGTCTTTACCGTATTCGATAGGAAAATCAGGGGACACGGGTACAGGGATGGGCATTTCTCCAGTTTTTCCTTTCGGATATGCTAAACCGAAGCCGGAGAAGCGGCGCTTTGCAAAACTGCATGATAAAAGAAAAGACGCCGCCCATGGTGGTCTGCGTCTTCAATTCAACGATGCCTTTCCGACGGCCATTTTGAATTCAGCCGTTGTCCGCGGCCCGGGCGCAGTCGATGCAGGTCAGAGCGCTCGGATCCACCCGCAGACGTCCTTCGGCGATATCTTCCTCGCAGTTCATGCAATAGCCGTATTCGCCGGCCGCCATTCGTTTGATCGCCGTTCGGATGCGCTGTACCTCCATTGCGGCCAGACGCCCGGCCGCCTGGGACATGGCCTGCTGCTGCATGGCGTCCATGCGGGACAGGCGACCCACGCGCGACGGGTCCAGTTCCAGTGGGCGGTCCGTTTCCTGGTTGTCGGTGAGTTCCTTTAAACGCTGTTCGAGGCGTTTTCTGAAATATTCGATGTCAATATCATCGCGCATGACAGGATTCCTTTTGCATCACTTTTGTATCCGATGGTTTCTTCTATCCGATGGTTTATTCATTGCCGGTCATACGCCATCATTCGCGGCTTCCCTGGCTTGCGGTTTCGCGAATGGCGAAAGCCTTCGGAAAAACCCCGCCAGATCGTCCAGCAGGGAATAGACCACCGGCGTGATGACCAGGGTCATGACGGTGCCGACGATGAGGCCGAAGCCGGCGGCCGTGCCCAGGGGCGACATCCGCTCCAGGCCCACGGCGGTTTCGTAGATGATGGGCAGCATGCCCGCGAAGGTGGAGACGGTGGTCATGAGCACGGGGCGCAGCCGCAGCCGCACCGATTGTTCCAGGGCCTCCTCGCGGTCCATGCCGTCGGCCCGGGCCTGTTGGATGAAGTCGATGAGAAAGATGGAGTTGTTGATGATGATGCCGGCCAGGAGCAGAATCCCCATCATGGCCGGCATGCACATGGGTTTGCCGTAGAGCAGAAGGCCCCACAAAGAGCCCATGATCGCCAGGGGGATGGCCGTCAGGATGGGGAGGGGCAGCAGAAACGAGCGGAATATCCCCACCAGCAGGACCACCAGGAAGACCAGCCCGATCCCCACCGCCTTCATGACCCGGGACATGCTTTCCTCCATCTCCGCGGCCGTACCGCTCAGGAACATGCCGTAGCCCCCGGGCCAGGCCATGTCGGCCAGCCGGGTCTGGATATCCTCCAAAACCTGGGAAATCCGTCGGGTCCGGTTGTATCCGGTCAGATCCAGGGTGTTTCGCAGGTTCTCCCGGGTGATGACCGTCTGTCCCCGGCTTTCGGAAACTTCGGCCATGGCCCGCAGGGGGATTTTTCCGCCGGGCGTGTCGATGTCGATGTCGGCCAGCCGCGACGGGCCGGCCACCCATTTTTCAGCCAGGGAAACCCGGATGGGGATGTCAAGAAACCCTTTCAGGCGAAAGCCGGACGCCTGAACGCCGTCCACGGCCGCCTGCATTTGCCGGGCCACCTCCGCCGGCGTCGCGCCGTAGCGCCGGGCCGTCCAGGGATCCACGGCGATATTCACCTCCGGCTTGTCCGGCTGCCAGGTGCGGGTCAGGTCCACCAGGCCGGAGACGCCGGCGAGCCGTTCTTCGACCTCGCCGGCCAGCTCCTGAAGCACCCGGCCGTCCCGGCCGTGGAGCACGATGTCGATGGGGGCCCGGGAGGTGGCCATTGGCGTGGCCCCGAATTCGTACACCTGAACGGAGCGAAACCCCGGCATTTCGTTCAGCCCGGCCCGCCAGCGGTCTCCGATGGCCCAGATGCCCTCTTCCCGTTCGTCCCGGGTGTCGAGGGTGACGGTAATCAGGGCCGTCTGGGCCGTTTGGCCGCCGCCGCCGAAGGAAATCTCCCCCGGTTCGGACCCGACGACGGACGAGATCATGCGAACCGAAGGCGTATCCCGGATGACTGACTCCACGGCGGAAAGCCGCCTCTCCATCTCCTCGATGGTCGTGGCCGGGGGCATTTCGAACCGCACCTTGGCGATGCCGGTGTCCATGGGCGGCATCAGCTCCCGGCCGATCACCGGGACGACGATCCGGACCGTGAGGACCAGGGCGGCCGCGACCAGGATCAGGGCGATCAGGCGCTGTTTCAGGGCGATGTGGAGCAGCCGGACGTAGAAGGCGGCCAGGGCGTCCACCAGCCGGTGAAACGGCCGGACCAGCCGTTCCACCCGGTTGGGCTTCCGGTCCGGCCGGATCATGCCTCGGGCGATGAGAGGCACGATGAAGACGGCCGACAGCAGCGAGCCGACCAGGGCCAGGGACAGGGTGAGGGTGAACTGACGGAGCACCTTTTCCACGTATCCGCCGGCGAACATGATGGGGATCAACATGGCCACGGTGGTGAGCATCCCGGCGACGATGGCCGTCAGGATCTCGCCCACGGCCCCTTCCACCCGTTCCCCGGCGTCTCCGGCCTCGGAGAGGCCGAAATGCCGGTAGATGTTTTCCAGAACCACCACCGTGGCGTCCACCACCATGCCGGTGGCGATGATCAGCCCCGACAGGGTGACGATGTTGAGGGTGTAGCCGGTGAACCTCAGGGCCGCCAGCCCGAACAGAAAGGAAAGGGGAATGCTGATGAGCGCGATGAAGGAGGCCCGGAGGTCGGCCAGAAAGACGAAGATGATCAGCACGGTCAGGCCGATGGCCACGAACAGGGACTGGCGCATGCCCGTGGTGTTGCGGTCGATGAGCGGGGCCTGGTCGTCGGTGATCCCGAAATGGATGGCCGGCCACATGGCCCGCATCCGGGGCAGGGCCTCTTTGACGTCGGAGATGGCCGCCATGGCGTCGCCGCCGTCGGCCCGGAGCACATTGAGCGCGATGGCGGCCCGGCCGTTGCCGTGGTAGAGGCTGCGCGGCTCACGAACGTCCAGCGCCGCGGACCCCACATCCGAAAGGCGGATGTAGGCGTCCCCCTTTTGGCTCACCACCAGGTTCTCCAGGTCGTTCAGGGTCTTGAACTCCCCCAGGGTTTTGACCAGAAATTCCCCGTCAGGGGTTTCGATTCGGCCGGCGGGCGCCGTGATGTTTTGGTTTCGGATGGCCGAGACGACGGCTTCGGGGCTCAGGTCGTTGGCCCGCAGCCGGTCCTTGTCGAGCCGCACGTCGATCTGGAGGCGGTTGCCGCCGAAGGAATCCACGTCAGCCACGTTGGGCAGGCCCAGCAGAAAATTCTTGATGTCGTTGTCGGCCAGCAGGCGGATTTGGGCAAGGTCCAGGGGGCTTTCGGGCGCGGGGGAAAGGGCCAGGGTGAGGACGGGCCGGATGGCGTCGGTGATCCGGTAGATGCGGGGCTCCATAATGTCGCCGGGCAGGTCGGCCCGGATGCGGGAGATGGCGTTTTGCACGTCCACCACCGCCTCGCCGATGGGTTTTTCATAGAAAAATTCGGCGGTGACCGCCGAAACCGCGTCCCGGGAGGTGGAGGAGACCTTTTTCAGGCCCGACACGCTGGCGATTTCTTTTTCGATAACCTCGGTGATGCGCCGGCCCACGTCGGCCGCCGCGGCGCCCGGCTCCACCGTGACCACCGACACCTGGGGAGGGTTGGTGTCGGGGAAATACTCCACCGGCAGGGTGATAAAGGCCCGGGCGCCCATGGCGGTCACCAGGAGGGCGCAGACCAGCATGAGCCAGGGATTGTCGAGGGCGAAGCGGTGGGGCTTCATGAGGAGACCGCCATGCCGTCGTGCATCCGCACCCATTGCAGGTATTCGCCCACGGCCACGGACTCGCCCGGCGCCAGTTCGCCTTCGACCAGGACCCGATCCTCGTGGCGCAGGGCGATTCGAACCGGCACCGCCTTCAGGCGGCCGTCCCGGACGGCGTAGACGATATGGCCGCCCTCCGACGTCGGCGCCAGGGCGGTTCCGGGGACGATCAGGCCCCGGCCTTCCGCCGTCACCACCTCCACCGGGATCAGGCTGCCCACCTTCATCCGTTCGGGGCACTGGCAGGCGAGATCGATTTCCGCCCGCACGGTCTGGTCCGATTCCAGGGAGGGGAAAATCCGGGTCACGGCGGCCTCCCGCGCGTCTTCGGACGTCGGGACGGGCCAGTGGATCCGAACCGGCTGACCGGGGCGGACATGCGCCAGGTCGTCCTGGACCAGATCAAAGGCGAGCCGGTAGGAAGAAACATCCATCATCTCGTAAATGGGCTTTCCCGGCATGGCCATGTCGCCGGCGTCGGCGTACCGTTTTCGGATGGCGCCGGAATAATCGGCCCGGATTTCGGTGTAGCTGAGGCGGGTCCGGGCCTCCGAAAGCTGGGCCTGAAGGGCGGCGATTTCCTGTTCGGCGCTCCGGATCGCTTCCTCGGCCTGGGTGGTTTGGGAGCGGGCTTCGTCCAGCCGGTTCCGGCCGGCTTCCATGGCCGAGGCGCTGATGGCGTTTTTCTCGAACAGGCTTTTATCGCGGTCGTATTCCCGTTTCCCGTAGGCCAGGTTGCTCCGGGCCGCCGCGGCGCCGGCTTTGGCCCCGGCAAGCCGGGCTTTTACGGCCTGGATATTGGCTTCGACGGCTTCGATTTGCGCCTGGATGTCCCGGTCGTCCAGACGCGCCAGAAGATCGCCCGCTTCGACGGCGCTTCCCTCATTGGCTTCCAGGGAGACGATGCGGGCGCTGATCTGGGGGGCGATTTCCGCCGACGCCGCGGCCTCCAGCCGGGCCAGATACCGGAAGGTGCGGGCCAGTTCGCCTTCGGCGACCGCGGCGGTTTCCACGGGCGCGGGGCGGGGCGTCCAGACCGGGGCCGCCGCCATCTGCTTCTTGGCCTTGCGCAGGGCCATCGCCAGCCCGACCACAATGGCGACGATGACGAGGATCGCGAGGATTCGGATGAAAATGCGCTTCATGGGGGGGTCCTTATTGTGGAACGAATTTCAAACATGATAGTGATTAACGGGATCATGGATCGAAAGGAAAATCTCAATGAAAGACCTGATTTGTTACTGTTTCGATTACACCGTCGCCGATATCGAGCTGGATTTGCGGCGAAGTGGACAGGGCCACGGATCGAATATCGCCTTTTTCCGCAGCCGTCAATGGCGGGGCCAATACATGATCACGCCGACGCCGATGCGCCGGGTTCATGTTGTCCTCCAAAACCATTATATTTCCGGATCACCGGCCCGGTATGCGCGTGCCAGGATTTCCAACGGATGGCGCACCGGGTAAGGCAGCAGATGTTGAAATTGCAGCCGGCAGCTCAGGCAGTCGGTGACCACCGCATCCGGGGCGACGGCCTGGATTTTGCGGACGAGCGGCTTGGCGAGCCGGATGGAGGCGTCATGGAAGTCCTTTTTAAATCCGAGACTTCCGCCCATGCCGCAACAGTCCATCGCGCCCCCGACCGGTGCCACCGTCAGACCGGGGATCCGGGACAACAGTTCCAGGTAGGGGGCGCCGATCCCTTGTTCTCGCTGGTGGCAGGGCGCGTAATACGCCACGCGGCCGCTCAGTTCGCCCGAGCCGGCGTTCAGCGCGCCGTCCTGCCGCAACCGATCCAGATACGCGCCCATATCCAGCATGGTTTCGGACAGGGCGATTCTTTGCAGCGGGTCGAAGCTCGAAAAATAGCCATCATCTTTCAGAATGCTCTCATACATGGATTTTTTCAGGCAAGCGGCGCCCTTGCCCCCGCGCTCGGCCTCCGGGACTTTTATTTCGTCCGCCCCGGCGCCGAGCAGACGTTGGCAGGCCGCCGAATAAACGGCCCTTTCCCGGAGCAGCGACGTCATCAAAAAACCGCAGGTGGGGCAGGAACAGACGATGTCGAACCCCTCCCGCGCCGCCGCCAGCAGGGTGTTGAGATTGGTTTCCGCCCTCTGCAACGTGGTTTGGTCGTCGCCCTCCAGCAATGTCGGCATCCCGCAGCACTGCTGCGGCGGCACGAAAACCGAAACGCCGTTTCGCTCCAGGACGGCCACTGCGGCCCGGGCCACCTCCGGGAAGAGGTAACCGGCGGTGCAGCCGGCAAAATAAGCGACCCTGGGCGTCCGGTCCGGCGGACGATCCAGCCCCCTTCGGCGGGCCCAGGCAAAAAAACTCTCGTCGGGCAATCGCGGCAGGCGGCGTTCCGGGTGAACGCCGGCCGCCTTTCCGGCCATGCCGCAAAGCGGGGGGGACGAAAGGGCGCGTTTTAATATTTTGGGCGCCCGGGCTCCGATTTGCCCGAACCGCTGGACGTCGGCCAGCAGTTTGATCGACAGCGGCATGCCCCGGGCCCGCGCCCGCTCGGTCTTGGCCTGGATCACCTTCATGCGGATATCGGGGCACGGGCACAACCCGCAGAGGGTACACAGTTCCGACAGGCGGCTCAGCGCATTCTCCCCAATGGGAACGCCGGTGTCTTTTTCCTGGTCGTAAAGACGATACAGCTCGGGGAAAAACAGGCAGCTTTCGTCCATTAAAAACCGGCAGACGTCGCAGTCGGCGCAGGCGTCCACAACGCTTCGCATCAATGAGAACATCATCTTGGCCGGCTAAGGCGCAACCCCCAGTCCGGTCAACGTCTTTACAATATCGGCTTCAGACATGAAGCCCACATGGCGCGACGCCTCTTTGCCGTCGGCATCGTAAAAGATCTGCGTGGGAATCGCCCGGATGCCGAAGCGGGCGACCTGCTCGCGATGCTCCCATACGTCGATGAATACGATGGCCGCCTTGCCGGCGTATTTCTTCTCCATCTTTTCCATAATGGGCGCCATCATCTTGCATGGGATGCATTTTTTGGCCCCCAGATCGATCATGGTGACCATGCCCGGAACCGGCAATTTTGAAAAGCCTTCCGACGCGGAATCGGAAGCGCGGGCGGGCGACGCCGCAAGGCAGAGCATCAGAAGCCCCGAGAGAATCAACCATCCTGCTCTTGTCATGAACTTTCCTTTCTTTGTTTCAATCGCTTTCAGAGATGTCGCGTCCGGCATGGGGAGATTTCCGCGTCGGTCATGTTCCGGACGGAACGTCGCCCGTTGCCGGGTTGCAGGTCACATGGCACACGCCGGTGGGCGTTTCCACGGCGTAGGGAAAATATTTGCGTTTAAACCACAGGGCCACGTTGACCAGGGCGATGAGCACCGGCACCTCGACCAGAGGGCCGATCACCGCCGCGAAGGCCTCGCCGGAGTTGATGCCGAACACGGCCACGGCCACGGCGATGGCCAGCTCGAAGTTGTTGGAGGCCGCCGTAAAGGACAACGTGGTGGTCTGCTCGTAGGTGGCCCCCAGCTTGGCGGACATGAAGAAGCTGATCAGAAACATCACCAGGAAATAGATGCACAGTGGAATGGCGATGCGCACCACGTCCAGGGGCAGCTTGACGATGTATTCGCCTTTGAGTGAAAACATCACCAAGATGGTGAACAATAGGGCGATCAGCGTCAGGGGGCTGATCTTGGGGATAAATTTCTCAGTGTACCACTTCTCGCCCTTGGTCTTCAGCCCGATGATGCGGGTGATCAGGCCGGCGATGAACGGAATGCCCAGGTAGATGAACACGCTTTCGGCGATTTGTCCGATGGTGATGTTCACGACCGCGCCTTCGATGCCGAACCAGCCCGGCAGAATGGTGATAAAAAACCAGGCGTAAACCGAAAAAAACAGCACCTGGAAGATGGAATTAAAGGCCACCAGTCCCGCGCAATACTCGGCGTCGCCTTTGGCCAGATCGTTCCAGACCAGCACCATGGCGATGCATCGGGCCAGACCGATCATGATCAGTCCCACCATGTATTCATGATGTCCCGACAGAAACGCGATGGCCAGCAAAAACATCAGGATCGGGCCGATGATCCAGTTTTGAACCAGCGACAGCGTCAGGATCTTCACGTCCCGGAAGACAAACCCCAGTTTTTCGTAACGCACCTTGGCCAGCGGCGGATACATCATCAGAATCAGGCCCACGGCGATGGGAATGTTGGTCGTGCCCACCTGGAAAATATTGATGAAATCCCGCACGCCGGGATACAGATAACCCCCGAACACCCCCACCGCCATTGCCAGAAAGATCCACAACGTGAGAAAACGGTCCAGAAAACTCAAATTCTTGATCGTTGAATCGGCCATCTTGCTTTTCCTTCCTTTTTTAAGATTGTCCCATCATGTCCATGTTCATTCCCTTTAACGCCGTTGCCTTCATGCGGGCGGGCGTCAATGCAAAGCGATCATGCGCTATCGGCGGCATGTCTCGGCGGGCATGGTTTCAATCACCTTCGCCAAACGCCGCCGGTCGTCCAGAATCGTTTTCCTGCCCTCAACAGCCTCAAGCAGCCAAACCAGCGCCGTTCGGGCCTCCCGCGGCGCCGCTTGGCCGTCCGCCAATCGGTAGTACATCCAGCGGCCGTTTTTACGCCCCTGGATCAACCGGGCGGTGCGCAAAATCGACAAATGCTTGGACACGGTGGACGGCGCCAGCCCGATCAGCTCGATGAGCTGGCACACGCAAAGCTCACCGTTTCCCAGCGCCGCCAGAATCCGCACCCGGTTCTCGTCGGCCAGGGCCTTGGTCACGGCCATGATGTCAAACATTTCGGTATCCTTATGTATGCAATCGCGTCGTCTTCGTCATCCATTTCCAAGCGCCATGCAAAATCGGCGAATCATCTCTTACAATTCGCCATCTATCGAAATGTTTGTTTCTACGCTTTCCGGTTTGGCGTGTCAAGCCTCAATCCAATGCCAAACCTGTTTCAGCCGGATTCCGATGATTCCGAAACATTGCGCCGGAAAAAGAAAACCGACAGGGTCAAATACACCGAGACGGCCAAAAACGCCACATCCCGCAGCACCGTCCAGAGACCGGCCGGGCCTTCGGTGATCTCGGTGGAAAAACAGCCGCAGTGAATGTCCAATCCGCGCATTTTATTGTAAGCCAGCGCGGCGATGAAAACCAGCAACAGGCCGGTGGAGATCGCCGTCGCGCCGGGCAGCCAGACCCCGGCGATCAGGCAGATACCCAGCAGGAATTCCAGCCAGGGCAGCGTCAGGGCCGCCAGGTTGACGGCGGCGTCGGGAAGAATCTGGTAGTTGTACACGGCTTCGGCGAAAGCGGCGGGGTGCAGGATTTTGTCGAAGCTGGCGTAGAGAAAAACAGCCCCCAGAAAAAGACGCAGCCCGATGAAAATCATGTCGGATCTGTTCGGGCGAGGCGAAGGGGGATGGGTTGAATCCTCGTCGGAAGCGGGCGCCTTCGAAGCGTCGTCTCCCTTGCAGGATATTTCACAAAGAAGGCCGCCGTGCCCGCAGTCCGCGGTTTCGAATTGCAGCACCGGGTGATCGATGCGGAAGTGGTCCAACAGCTCTTGCCGGATCCGTTCGGACAGGCCGGCGGTGCGGCTGACCGGCTGGTCCGGCACCACCACGTGACAGGAAAAGGCGGTGCTGTCGGAGGCCACCCGCCATGCGTGCAGGTAATGAACGCCCAGCACCCCGGGAAGATCCGCCAGAAACCCGCGGACCTTTTCCAGGTTGATGTGGCCGGGAGTGGCGTTCATCAGCACGGCGGTGGATTCCTTGAACAGCCCCCACCCGTTTTTCAGGATAAACGCCACGATCAGCACCGAAAGAAGCGGATCGAGCCAGTGCCACGGGTAAAACATCAGCAAAAGGCCGCTGACGAGCACCGCCACCGACGTCAACAGATCACCCACCATGTGCAAGAAAGCGCCGCGCACGTTCAGGCTGTGGGCCGCGTCCCGGTGCAGCAGCCAGGCCGACAGGCCGTTGCCGACGACCCCGATCCCGGCCAAAACGATCACGATGAGACCGTTCACGGTTTGGGGATTCAAAAAGCGCTCGATGGCGTGATACAGGATGAATCCGGAAGCCCCGGTCAGCAGCAGTACGTTGATCAGGGCCGCCATGATTTCGGCCCGCCGGTAACCGAAGGTGTTGAACACCGTGGCGCCCTTGCGGCCGATGCGCCAGGCGATGTAGGAGATCAAAACGGCCGTGAAATCGCTGAAATTGTGGATGGCGTCGGAAATCAAAGCCACCGAGTTGGCCATGATGCCGCCGATCACCTGGGCGACGGGGATGAGAAAATTGAGCAGCAGCGTGATCAACAGCCGGGGACCGCTGGCGTCCTCCATTGGGGGCGCGTGATGATGCCCGGAATGGGCGCAACAGCCGGCGTCTTCCTTGCCGGGATCGGCGTCGCGGCGCTCCGGCGGGTCAATCGGTTGTTCCAGGTTCTTCTCGGTCATGGTTTCAACTCCCTTCTTCGGTGGGCAGTCCCGCCTCGCGCCAGACGGTCCAGCCGTTGACGAGCACCCGGACGTCGTCAAACCCCATGTCTTTTAAAAACACGGCCAGCTCGTGGCTCAGGTCGCAGCTTTCGCCGTCGCAATAGGTCACGATGGCGTCGGCGCCGGCGCCGTCCAGGCGATCCGCCGCCTCCATGAAATAGCGGTCCACCTCCTGCCAGGGGATGTTCAGGGCGCCCTGGATATGACCGTCGGCATACTGGCTTTCCGGCCGGGCATCGACGAAAAGGACGGCGTCCCGTTCGAACAGCTCCCGGGCCCGATCCAGGGAAACGATCATGCTGCCGCCCGAAGCGTCCGCGAAACGGGCGTCCTCCGACCAGTCGCCGACCAGCGCGATGCCGTCGGCGCGCCAGTGGTTGACCCCGACGGCCAGCAGAACGGCCAGCGCCACGAGGGCGGGCATCTGCCACAGGGCCTGCCGGAGCGGTTTCGATAGGGGGCTGCTCCCCGTCGTTTGATTCATCCGATACCTCCTAAACCTTAAACAGTTACATGCTCCCGTAGCTGTGCAGGCCGGGCAGCAGGTTCACGCCGAAATAGGTAAATAGAACGGCCCCGAATCCCACAATTGAAAAAATCGCGGCCCGGCGGCCCCGCCATCCGCGCATCAGGCGGGCGTGGAGCAGGGTGGCGTAAATGAACCAGGTGATGAGCGACCAGGTCTCCTTGGGGTCCCATCCCCAGTAGCGCCCCCAGGCGGAATTGGCCCAGACCGCGCCGGTGATGATGCCGGCGGTCAGGAACAGAAATCCCAGCATCACCATCTGGTGGGTCAGCTCGTCCAGCACCCGCTCATCCGGAATTCTCGACCCGAACAATCCGGGCGCGTCCGGGTTTCGCTTCGCGAGAAACATCAGGCTGAGCCCGAAGGCCACGGCAAAGGCCGCGTAGCCGATAAAGCAGGTGACGACGTGGGCGATGAGCCAGTTGCTTTTCAGGGCCGGCAGAAGCGGCTGAATCCGGTCGCTGATGTTCGGCGAAAGCGAGGCGTAGGCCATGGCCAGAAAGGCCAGCGGCATGGCGAAAGCCCCGATGGAACGGTGGCCGTATTTTTTTTCCACGATCAGATAGAGCGTTGCGATGGCCAGGGAAAAGAACACCAGGGATTCGTACAGGTTCGACAGCGGCGCGTGGCCGACGCCCATTTGGTAGGTCTCGGCCCACCGAAGCCCGAATCCCGCGACATTGCCGAGAACGCCGGCGACGCCGGTCCAGAAAGCCAAACGGCCCAGCGCGTTTTGGTGAAACACCCACGCCGCGATGTAGAAAAAGGCGGACGCGCCGTAAACGAACGTGGTGGCGGAAAGAACGAGGGAACTAGTCATGGGCGCCTCCTTTTTGCCGGGCCAGGCCGGCGGCGATTTTTTTCAGAAACGTTTCAAAACCGACGGGATGGCGGTTGCTGGAACCGTACACCCGCACCGCGCAGCCGCGGGCGCTTCGCGTCACTTCGACCGCGACTTTCTGATGGGCCATGAAAAACGCGACCCAGCAGCCGGCGATGAGCAAAATGAACCCGGCATACACCAGGGGGACGCCCGGATCCCGGGTCGTCTGAAGCCCGGTGTAGTACCGGTGCTCGTGATCCGCCACCGAAACGATCCATTCGCCCTTGCGCATTTTGTCGTAGGAAGGAAACCGAACGGGTAAAATCACCTCGGTGGTCTCGCCTGTCGGGGTTTCCAAAACCCCCAGAACCGTTTCGCCGACATCCATACCCCGCAGCCGGTAACGGTTTTCGATCTGCCTGAAATAAAACCGCAGGTCCGTGCCGGGGATTTCCACCCGCCGGCCGAGGGCCGCGTTGACGCGGACCGCTTCTCCGGAGTCGCGGTTGGTTAAATTCAGGGTTAGTTCCCGGGCCGGCAGGCTGCCGTAGCTGGATTGAAAAAAGTTGACGCCCTTGTAGCGAAGGGGATCGTTGACGATGATGTCTTTTTCCACGACGATTTTCCCGTTTTCCAGAATTTGCAGGCGGGACCGGTATTCTTTGGGCGCGCCCGAATCATAAAAACTGACATTGAAGTCCTCGCACCGGACCTCGAACCCCAGGGGCATGACCGTGTTGTCGTTTCGCAGCCGGACCCGGTCGATGCTTTCTCCTTCGGCGATGTTGACGTACCCGTCGAAACCGAACAGGGAGCCGACCAGGGCGCCGGCCAGCAGGATGACGATGCTGAGATGGACCCCGCTAACCCCCAGGCGGGTCCACCGGCCCCGTTCCGCGACGATGCGAAACCCGTTTTCCATGGATTCGGTTTCGACGCGGCGGAACCGTTTGCGGATATAGGCTTCGTATTCGCTTTGAAGGGCTTCCGGGTCCCGGGCGTCCTCGAACGCGACGGGTTCAACTTTCCCGGGCTTGACGGACGTCGGGGCGGTCTTTCCGGAAAACACGATTTTCCAGACCGAAGGGAACCGCTTCAGGGTGCAGACGACGATGTTGCCGGTCAGCAGCAGGATCAGGCCGCGGAACCACCAGGAATGGTACATGTCGTACAGGTCGAAGGCGTACAGCAGGCGGAAAATGGTTTCGCCGTACCGCCCGATATATTCGGACGGCGCCCCGCCCTGGGGGATGAGGGTGCCGAGAATCGACGTGGCGGCCAGCAGCAGCAACAGGGCGACCGTCAGGCGGATGGACGCCAGAAACCGCCATGCCGGCGCGACAAGGGATTCGGATTTCGCGGTTTGCGTCATTTTTCACCCCCGTCGTCATGTCCTTCCCGGTAATGGCGGACCCGTTCGTCCACCGTCTGTCCGTCGCCGAAGGTCGCCAGCGGGTTGATCTCCAACAGCGACTCCCAGGCCCGGATCGCCCCTTCCTCGTCGTCCAGATCGTACAGCAGGACGATGCCCTTGTTCATCCGGGACACCTCGTGCCGCGGATCGGCGGCCATGGCCCGACTGAACATTTCCACCGCTTTTTCGGGCTGCTTGTTCCGGCGGTACATGACCCCGAGGTCGGTCAAAACATTGGCATTGTCCGGTTCGATGGCAATGGATTTCTCATAGGCGTCGATGGCCTTTTGGTATTGACCGGCGTCGAAATAGGCGTTGCCCAGCCGGGTCCAGGCGTCGGCGTTTTGCGGATCATTCTCCGCCTGGGCTTCCAGGGCCTGGAACATCCGGGCCGGCGGTTGGCCGGAAGCCTCCGGGGACGCATCGGCCGGATTGCCGGACAGCGGGCGCGTTTTGACCACGCCGAAAACAGCGCCGGCGATAAAGCCGGTCAGCAGCATGGCCGCCGCCAGCAGGATGGCCGTTTGGCGGCGGACGACGTCGGACGCCCCGCCGGCGGAATGCGCGGCATTTTTTTTGGGTTGATGAGCCATTATCGATATACTCCTTTCATATGCATATGGATGATTTTTTTCCGAACAAAAAACCGCATGGGAAAGAAAATCTTCAACATAGAAAAGAGCAGTTTCGTAGAAAAAGGGGCGGCGATGCCCCGGGAAACGGATGCGGCGAAAACGGCGCGGCGCCGTTCATGCGATCCGGGAGCCCCGCCGCACGCGCCGCCGAAGGCGCGATCCATGGTCCGAACTTGCCGGAGAATCGGTTTTTCTCCGTCCGGGAAACCGAAACATCCGTTCTTTCCGACCATTGGCGGTCGTGGGACCGGCAGGCGCCCATCCGGCAGGACGCCGAATCGCACGCGCCCGAAGAATGGCACGAGACATCGATCCGATCGCCGGCCGAATGGCAGGCGCAAACCGTCGCGGCGGCGCACGCCGGGGACGGGGCGAACCCGATCAGCAGCAGTGCGACAATCCAGATTTTGGCCGTCATCGCCGTGCCATCATTTTTCTTTTGGCCATTTTTCTTTCGGAACCGGCGCCATGGGCGCCGCTCCGGAATATCCCATTTCAACATGGACGTCCGTTATGGCGTCATTGGGAATCCATGGCCCGGACAAAATCCCGGGCCTTGTCCCCGCGCAGGTGTTCGGCGAGTCCCACCAGCCCGTCCACCAGATACTTGGATCGGAAGCCCTTGGTCCTCAGATAGGCCATGGCCAGTCCGGCCCGGTCCTTGTGCGGACAGGCCGTGACGATGATCTTGTTCTTGTCCAGCTCGTCCAGCCGCCCCGGCAGTTCGTTGAGCGGGATGTTGACGCCGAATCCCATGCGCCAGGCCTCGTATTCCTCCTTGAAGCGGATGTCGATCAGTTGAATTTCGCCCGCCATCAAGCCCTTGGCCAGCGTTTCGCTGTCGATCTTCATGTCTTTGCGGGCCTGGTAGTCGAAACCGGACACGTATGCTTCCATGGACATTTCCTCCGCGAAGACATTTGCGCTCCAGGCGGCCAGAACGATCGTCAGCATTGCAATAAGATGGGTTTTCATGGTGTCTCCTTTCATAGCTATCCGTCCAGGTGGGATTTCATCCCGGCCTGTTTTTGCTGTTCCAGCCGTTTGATCATTTCCTTCAAAAGGCGAAGCGCTTCTTCGCCGTCCGCGTCCAGGGCGGCGGCCTTCATCCGCATCAATTCCTGTTCCGTCAAATGGAGAACCATATATTTCTCCCTGTATCATGTTGTATTTTTAACGAAATTTCTTGGATAACCCGCTCTTTTTTCTATCGAGACAGCGGCTTTCCGCTTGCCGAAAACCAGCGCGTAGGCCGCCGGCAGAAAGCAAAGCGTGAGCAGCAGCGAATAGGTCAATCCGCCGATCACGGCAATGGCCATGGGCATGAGCATGTCCCCGCCTTCGCCCAGGTTCAGGGCCAGCGGAATCAACCCCAGCACGGTGGTGAGCTGGGTCATGAGAATCGGCCGGACCCGGACGGGCGCCGCCTTTTCGATGGCCTCTTCGGGGGGCGTTCCCCCGGCCCGGTACGTTTCCGCCAGAGAGAGCAGCACCACGCCCTGGGAGGTGATGCCGCCCATCATGACCACCAGGCCGATCAGCACCGTGACGCCCAGGGGCGTGCCGGTGAAGTACAGCGCCGCGAACGAGCCGGTCAGCGCGAAGGGAATGCCGATCATGATGAGCAGCGGCAGCACGAAGGATTCGAACTGGATCGCCAGCACCACGTAGGCGAACAGGGCCGCGAATCCGATGATCATGCCCATGGCCTGCTGGTTTTCCGCCATCATCTGGGCCTGCCCCCCCATTTCGTAGGAAACGCCGACCGGACGTTGAAGCTCGGCCGCCGCGGCTTCGGCCCGGGCCACGGCCTCGCCCACGCTGATTCCCGCGGAATCGGCCCGGACGATCACCTGTTTGGCCTGGTTTTCGCGGACGATCTCCACCGGCCCCACGGCCCGGCGGACCTCGGCGATGTCCCGAAGATAAACCGACGCGCCGCCGTCGTTTTTGACGATCAGGTTTTCCAGGTCCGTCCGGCTGCGCAGCCGAACATCGGGAACCAGCACCCGGATGTCGTAATACTCCCCGCCGTCCCGGTACTGGGTGGCCACCACGCCCTGAACCAGTCCGCGAAGGGTTCGGGCGGCTTCGCCCACCCCGACGCCCAGGGCCGAGGCCTTGGCCCGGTCCACGAAAATCCGGTATTCGGGCTTGCTGATGTCCATGGAGATGGTGACATTGCCCAAACCCGGGGTTTCCCGGAGCCGGGCCGCGGTTTTCTGCGCGAATTCGAAAATAGGCGTTATCTCGGTTCCCCGGATTTTGATTTCCACCTCCTGGTCGCCGGCTTTGCGGATGCCCTTGACCTTCATCTGCATGACCGGGACCTTGCCGCCGGGAACCGATACCTGCCCGATCATGGGCTTGATCTTGCGGATGAAGGCTTCCGTGGAAATGTTCCGCCGGGATTTGGGGACGAGCTGGATGTTCAGCTCCCCCTCGTTGGCGATCTCGTAGGTGTAAAGCCCCCAGACCTTTCCGCCGGCCAGGGTGAACACGCTTTCGATTTCCGGCAGGTCGCCGAGTTTTTCCTCCAGACGGCCGAGGATGGCGTCCACCTCTCCAACAGCCGTGCCGGACGGCATCTTGAGTTTCACCATCACCCGGCCGTCGTCCACCTTGGGCAGGAACTCGGAGCCGGTCTCCGCGGCCAGGAACAGGCCGACGCCGAACAGCAGCGCCGTGACGGCGGCGGTGGTTTTGCGCCGGCGGAGGCACAGCGACAGAAGCTTTTCGTATCGGCGGATCAAGGCCCCGATCAGATAATCGAAAAACCGCGCCGCCGCGGAAGGTCGTTCCGACCGATCGCCCTGCAGCAGACGGTGGGTCAGCACCGGCGTCAGGGTCACGGCCACGGCCAGACTGACAATAACGATCCCCGCCACCACCAGCACAAGCTCTTTGAACAGCAGCACCGCCAGCCCCGGCACGAACAGAAAGGGCAAAAACAGGGCCAGAAACGTCAGGGTCGCGGCCGTGATGGCCGGGCCGACCTCTTCGACGCCTTGAACGGCCCAGTCGGGCCGGCCTTCGGCCTTGAGCCGGGTCATGTTCTCCAGCACCACGATGGAGTTGTCGAGGATCACCCCCAGGGCCACCACCAGCCCGCCCAGGGAGAACAGGTTGATGGAAAAGCCGGCGACCTTCATGAAAAAGAAGTTCACCAGCAGGGTGACCGGCAGGGCCGCGGCCATGACCGCCACCTGGCGCCAGCGGCCCAGAAAGAGATAGACCACCAGGATGACCAGAACGGCGGCCAGAAGCGCCGAGCTTTGCACGCTCCGGATCGCGGCCATGACGTAATCGCCCTGGTTTTCCACCACGCCGAGTCGGATGCCCGGCGGAATATCGGCCTCCAGGTCCTCGATTCGTTGCCGGACGGCGTCTGAAACCGCCACGGTGTTGGCCTCGGCCTGTTTCAACACGCTCAGCTTGACGCTGGGCTCGCCGTTGAAGCGGGTGTTGACGCGCATTTCTTCATGGCTGTCCTCGACGACGGCCAGGTCCTTCAGATAGACCGGTTCGCCGTTTTGGCCCCGGGCCGCCACCAGGTTTTCGATCTCCGAAAGGCTATCGAATTCCCCCATGGTGCGGGCGATGATCTCGCGGCTCTCCACGGTGATGCGGCCGGCGAACATCTCCTGGTTCTCGTCGGTCAACAGCCGGGCCACCCGGGCCGGGGAAACCCCGTAGGCCGTCAACCGCTGGGGATCCAGCAGAACCCGGATTTCCCGCTTCAGCCCGCCCACCACCTCCACGCCGGCGGTGCCCGGCACGGCGGTGATGCGGTCGGTGAGCCAGTTGTCGGCCCAGTCCCGCAGCCAGACCAGGTCGTGCCGGTCCGAGGAGAGGGTGAGCTGCATGACCGGCAACTGGGAGGGATCGGCCTTGATGACCACCGGCGGGTCCATGCCGGCGGGCAGGCTGCGGGCCACCCTTCCCATGGCCGCCAGTACG
>JAABTD010000069.1 GCA_011390065.1 Desulfobacteraceae bacterium | reverse complement strand
CCGATCAGAGACGCGCTATCCGGCGGTCTCCATGAGCCGCCGATATCCCTCCAGGCGGGTGAGCACATTGCTGAGAAACGTTCGGGTTTCCAGGGGCGTTTTTTCTTTCAGCAGTACGTGGAGGTCGGAAAGCGATAGCCCATCGACGCCGTGGCGGTCGGCGATCTCCCGCCGGATGATGGTCGGGCCCCAGTTGTAGGCGCAGATGGCCAGATAGAGCCGCTTTTCCGCCGGCTCGATGTCGCTGAAATACCGCTTCAGCAGGAGATGAAAATAGGCGGCGCCCAACTCGATGTTCTTCTCCGGGTTGTAGAGATAATCGTCGGAGGGCGTCTTCTGCTCCTTGTAGATCCAGGCGTAGGCCTCCTTGCCCGCGAAATGGGGGATCAGCTGCATGAGACCGAGGGCCCCGTCGGGGGACCGGGCGAAAGGGTTGAAATAGGATTCGGTATGGATGATGGCCATGATCAGCGCCGGATCGATGCCGAACCGGTTCGCCTGCCGGCGGACCGTCTCCCGGTAGCGGGCGGCCCGGACCTTGGCGTGATCCGAGGTCATTTTGATGGAAGAAGCCATCCGCACCCGCTGAACCCCGTCTTTCGCCTTGTACCGGGACCGGATCGTCAGGGTGGGGAGCACCACCCTCTCGATGTAATCCTCGACATTTTCATCGTTCACGGTTTCCCCGTCGGGCCTCGTCACCTGGTCTTCCAACAGGCCGAATCCATCCGCCGTTTTCGCGGCAAAGGCCCGCCGGACGCTCGCGGCGACCTTTTTCCGGGCCTCTCCATCCGGAAAATGCCGGCCCCCCTCCTCCAGGGCGACGATGGCCTCGAAGGTCGCCGTCCCTTTGTCAAATAGGATCTCACTGCGGCTCTCCGCGTTTCCGTAATAATCGACCCAGCGCATGGACGTGGAGACCGATAGGGTGTCCCATTTCTCTCGCGCCAGCAGGCGTTCCGCCTCGCTGTAGGGTTCGGGTTTGTGTCGGTCGATCACGGAGGGACCGGGCGGACCGGTCCGCCGTTGCGGCGCACAACCTGCCGCTCCGCCGATCCAAATCAACGCCATGAAAACGATTGTCCACCGCTTCGGGACCGTCATCAAACTCCTCCTGCTCTTTCTCGGGATTAAATCATTGATCAACGCCATTAGGCATGATATCTGGCGAAGATGTTTGGCACAGGCAAACCTAAATATCAAGTGGAGCGGTAACTGTTACCCTTATGGCTGCGGAAACATCGATTCTCATTGTCGGATATATCCTGGGCTTTTACATGGCCTGGAATATCGGGGCCAACGACGTGGCCAATTCCATGGCTTCCGCCGTTGGCGCCAAGGCCATCACCATCCGTCAGGCTGTTTTCATCGCCGGAATTCTCAATATTCTGGGGGCCACCTTCATCGGCTCCCATGTGACCAACACCATCCGGAAAGGGATTGTTTCCCCCGAGGTGCTAAACGATCCCCACCTGGCCCTGGTCGGCGCCTTTTCCGCACTGCTGGCGGCGGCGCTGTGGGTCTCATTTGCCACCTGGAAGTCGCTGCCGGTATCGACCACCCATTCCATCGTGGGGGCCATGATCGGTTACGGCGTCATGGCCGGCGGATTTTCCGTGATCAACTGGGGAAAACTGGGCGCCGTGGTGGCCAGTTGGGTGATTTCCCCCGTGTTCAGTCTGGTCATCGCCTTTGTCATGCTCAAGGTTATCGTCCGGTTGATCCTTTCCCGAACCAGCCCTTTTCATCAGGCGCTTCGCCTGTCCCCGCTGTTTATCGGCATGGCCGTTTTCATGATCATTCTTTCCTTTCTTTTCAAGACGCCGCTGGGCAAACAGTTTTCCGTCAATACCCCAATGGCGGTCCTGATTGCCGCGATATTGGCGGCCCCCCTGGGATATGCCGGCAAGGCCGTCATCCGACGGTTCATCTGGAAAACCGGCGACGAGGGCGCCGAAGAGATTTTCCGGAAAATCCAGATCGGCACCTCCTGTTATGTGGCCCTGGCCCAAGGCGCCAACGATGTTGCCAACGCTATCGGCCCCCTGGCCGTGATCTATTTTCTGGTCAAAACCGGCTCGATAGGGACCCAGGTGCCGGTACCCCTTTTTCTGCTGCTTTTCGGCGGCATCGGCATTGCCTGCGGCGTCGCCATGGCGGGATATCGGGTCATGGACACCATCGGTCACAAGATCACCACCCTCAGCAACACCCGGGGCTTTTCCGTCGATTTCGCCGCGGCCACTACCGTTCTGATGGCCTCCAAAATCGGTCTGCCGGTCTCCACCACCCACGCCGCTGTGGGCGGCGTGATGGGCGTGGGGCTTGCCAGGGGTCTGGAAGCCATAGATTTCACCATTATTTTCCGGATCATGCTCTACTGGGTGCTGACGGTGCCGGCTGCGGCCATCACCAGCATGATCGCTTTCACGATTATCCGACTGATCCTCTGAGGATTTCCCAAAGGAGTCCGCTTATGCGAATCCCGTTTTTATCCATGTTCATGACGTCTCCCTTCGAGGGGCTCCAGGAGCATGCTGAAAAGGTCACAGAGTGCGCCTGGACGTTTCAGCAGGCCATCGAATGTCATCTGTCCGACCGCTGCGACCGGTTCGAGGACTTACGTCAGGATATTATTAGAATGGAAGGGGAGGCCGATGTGATCAAACGCCGCATCCGGGGGCATACGCCCAAAAATTCTCTCCTGCCGGTGGATAAATTCCAACTGTTCCGATATCTCAGAGAACAGGACCAGGTGCTGGACGCCGTGGAAGACACGCTCGACTGGATTTCCTACCGCCCCGAGCCGGGATTTCCGGAAACGATTCATAAAGACCTGCGCAATCTGCTGGATGCGGTGATCGATCCCATCGAGGAGCTGACCCGCATGGTGATCGAAGCCCGGAAATATTTCGAAACTTTTTCGGAAAAACAGCGGGCGATTGTCAAGGAGATCGTCGGAACCCTCAGGCGACAGGAGCACGAGGCGGATCACCTGGAAGACCTGCTCAAGGAAAAAATCTTTAATATGGAAAGCGACGGCGTCACGGTGTTCCATTCGATTCGGCTGGTGGAGTATGTCGGTTCCATAGCGGATCATGCAGAAAACGCCGGGGATATGATGCGGGCCATGATGGCCCGATAAGAGAGGAAAGGCCATGGATGAGGAGACGATCCTTGTGGTGGACGACGAGGAAGATATCCTTGAACTGGTCCGTTACAATCTCGAAGCGTCCGGCTACAGAGTGGTCTGCGCCGCTACGGGCGAGGCGGCCTTGGAGACGACGGCGTCCCGGCCCCTGGATCTGGTGGTCCTGGACTTGATGCTGCCGGGCATCGACGGGCTCTCCGTGGCCCGGATGCTGAAGGAAAAGCCCGAAACCCGGTCGCTTCCCATCATCATGCTCACCGCCAGAGGCGAAGAGGCGGATATCGTCGCGGGCCTCAACCTGGGCGCCGACGATTACATCACCAAGCCCTTCAGCCCCAAAATTCTGGTGGCGCGGATCCGGGCGGTGATCCGTCGTCGGGCGTCGGCCGCCGCCGAGGAAGCCCCCCACGTCCGCTTCGGAGAGATGGCCATCGACATCAACCGGCAGCAGGCGACCATCCGGGGGACGCCGGTGGAGCTGACCCACACCGAATTCGGCGTGCTCGCGTTTCTGATCCGCCGGCCCGGCTGGGTCTTCACCCGATCCCGGATCGTGGATGCGGTCCACGGCGAAAACTATCCCGTGACCGACCGGAGCGTTGACGTCCAGATCGCCGGGCTCCGGAAAAAACTGGGAGATCTGGGCCGTTACATCGAAACCGTCCGGGGGGTGGGGTACCGGTTCCGGGAGCGACCCTGAGATGAGCTTGAAGCGAAAGCGACTCCTGTGGCAGCTTTATCCATCTTATGTGTTGATCACCCTGGTGGCGGTGGCCGCCGTCAGTCTCTATGCCACGGAGTCCCTGCGGGATTTTTTTCTGGAAGAAAGCGCCGACGGACTGGAGGAACGGGCCCGGCTGCTGACGCCCCGGGTCGCCGATGCGCTGCTGCCGCTGAACCCTCCTGCCCTGGACCGGATCTGCAAGGAGGTGGCGGAGACGGCCGATACGCGGGTGACGGTGATTCTCCCCGATGGTCGGGTGGCGGGCGACTCCCGTGAGAATCCGGCGGTCATGGACAACCACCTCAATCGCCCGGAAGTGAGACAGGCCCTGCGTCGGCCGGCCGGGGCCGCCATCCGCTACAGCCGCACCCTGGAAAAGGACATGATGTATGTGGCCATTCCGGTGAGGGTATCGGGACAGGTCCGGGCCGTGCTGCGCACCGCTGTCAACATCGCCGCCATCGACGGCAGACTCGCCATCCTCCGGATCAAGCTTCTGATATGGGGCGGCGCCATCGCCCTGCTGGCCGCCGGGGTCTGTTTCTGGGTCTCCCGCCGCATCGCCCGCCCCCTGGAGGTGATGCGCAGAGGGGCCGAACAGTTTGCCGGAGGGGATCTCGGCTATCGTCTTCCCACCCCGCACATCGAGGAGATGGCCGCCGTTTCCCGGGCCATGAACGAGATGGCCGCCCATCTCGACGATCGCATCCGGACCGTCATTGACCAGCGGAACGAACTGGATGCGGTGCTTTCCAGCATGCAGGAAGGGGTCCTGGCCGTGGATATGGCGGAACGGATTCTCAGCATCAATCCAGCCGGAGGACGGACGCTGGGCCGGTCGCCGGCCGAACTCGAAGGAAAAAGCATTCAGGAGGCGATCCGGAACCCCGCATTTCAACAGTTCACCCAAGATGCGCTTTCCGGCAACGACCTGAAACAGGCCGACATACTCTTTTATCAACCCGGCGAGCAGATCCTTCACCTTCGCAGTTCCACCCTGCGGGATGCACAGGACGAGGGCATCGGCGTCCTGATCGTATTCAGCGACGTCACCCGGCTCCGCCGGCTGGAGAACATGCGCCGGGATTTTGCAGCCAATGTCTCCCATGAAATCAAGACCCCTCTGACGGCCATCAAGGGATTTGTGGAGACCCTGGACGGCGGCGCCCTGGAAGAGCCGACAGCCGCCCGCCGGTTTTTGACGATCATCCAGCGCCATGTCGACCGCTTGTCCGCGATCATCGAGGATCTGATGAACCTGTCGCGGATCGAGGGGGAGGGAGACCATGACGCCATCCAGACGGCGTTGCAGCCGATCCGTCCCTCCCTGGAGACCGCCATCCAAACCTGCACGCCCCTTGCCGGGGAAAAATCCATCGAAATCGAACTGGACTGCGATCCCGGCATCCAGGCCCGGATCAACCGCTCGCTGATGGAACAGGCCGCCGTCAACCTGTTGAACAACGCCATTCAATACAGCAACCCGTCCAGCGCCGTCCGCATCGAGGTGCGTTCCGCAAGGGCTGAACTGACCATCGCTTTCAGGGATCAGGGCATCGGCATTCCCCGATCCCAGATCCCCCGACTCTTTGAGCGTTTCTACCGGGTGGACAAGTCCCGGAGCCGGAAACAAGGGGGGACAGGCCTGGGATTGGCCATCGTCAAGCACATCGTGGCGGCCCACAGTGGTCATATCACAGTGGAGAGCGTCCCCGGAAAAGGGAGCGTCTTTACCGCACGCCTTCCCCTGGATCGGGAGGAGCAAAGCCGAAGACCATTTCCAGAAAGGTCATGACGATCCGGTAAGTGGCGCCCCAGAGAAGCTCCGTCTCCCGACCGCTATGATGCGTGAAGCAGGGGTAGTCTTTGACCACCCTTTCAGCCCCTTTTCCGTAGCCGAAGCGATACCGCCCGTAATGATCCGGCGTCAGGAGGGCGTCAATGGGGATGCGGACGATCTTATCCACCTCCCAATTGGGGAAAAACCGCTGCTGACGATCCGTCCATCCCACCATGGGGAAGATCATCCGTTTGAACATGATCAGCCGCTGGGGCGGAAGAGGGCCGAGAAAGGTCACGGAAAGGGGATTGAGCCGCATCTCCTCAAAGCTT
Organism: Desulfobacteraceae bacterium; assembly: GCA_011390065.1. GTDB lineage: Bacteria > Desulfobacterota > Desulfobacteria > Desulfobacterales > JAABSP01 > JAABTD01. The sequence continues at coordinate 15,743 of JAABTD010000069.1, read as the reverse complement.
TCCCGAAGGCTGGTGGCCAGGAGAAGGCCAAGGCTGCGGGCCGCCTTTGGCCGCCTTTGCCGCCATGCCCGCCAGTGGGTCCACCTCGATAGTGGAAACCCCGGCAGTCCGAGGACTTTGGCAAGATAAGAATCGGCCTGGGGCGAGACGCTCCCCCCGGGGCAACAGAGATCCCCGGGCTGACTCACCCGCCGTGAGCGTTTGTTCAGGATCAGGCAGGGTCGGAATCCCTCGCTCCGGTCGCCGCAATGCGGTCCCATGAGCAACAGGACCGAGGAGGGAAGGCCCGCTTCGCCGCTCCCGATGCGAGGGGTCAGCCATTCCAGCGGTCCTTCCCATCGGGCAAGCTGGTTTCCTACGCCGGATAAAAAGGTCTGCCGGTCGGACAGCATTGTCGCGCGCTCCTTTACTTTACACCCTCACATAAAACTCGCCGAGTCTGTCCAGCATGGCGTGGAATTCCTCGTGGCGGCCTTCGCCGACTTCTTCTTTTTCGATGCGGTCGAATTCGGCGGCCATGCGGGCGTTCTCTTCTTCGGTCAGTCGGTCATCGGCCAAGGGAAACAGGACGGCGTCCTCTTTCCGGATGTGGTTGACCAACAGATTGATATAGCTTCTGCCGTTGTGGACCAACCGCATCAACGCTTCGATGTTGCCTTCCCGGAACTGGCTCATGGACACGGCCATATCACGGACAAATGCTCTGCCGGCCTCATGCTCGGTCAACATGATCTTGATGGGGTTTTCTTCCCCGGGCATTCCCCGGGACTCCAGGGCGGGGAAGAGCTGGGTTTCTTCTTTCCGGTGGTGACACTGGTCCACGAAGACCCTGAAGAAATCGATGAGGCCATCGATGTGCTCGGGATTTGTCAGCAGGTTCTCCCGTTCGATCCGGTCGCAAATCGCGCTGAGGATCTTCAGAGACGATTCGATGGCCCGGTGTTCGGTTTGCAGTTCTTCGATGGGTTTCATAGATGACTCCTTTCCATCGGTTTGGATGTATTGAATGACAAATATCGAAATGCGCACAGACTAATGATAACATCTCCTGCATCATTTTAAAGGGGGGTATGATGCTTATCTCAACCGGAAAGGGACCCGATATGCGGCGGGTATGAAAATGGAGTTTTGCGTCGACCGGAGAAGCGGCGCACAAGAAAATTTAAAAAAGTTCTTGACAAATGCATTGAACAGAAAGTATAGTTAGAACTTAATTAACGAACGGAGCGATACATATTACCCGTATGGCCGCCGATTTTTATGGAGTGCAATGGTGGATAGGCGGGAAACCCGGCTCATTTCAGAACTGTTATTTTCTTGAATTCAATGTAAGAACTTCGATTTCTCACCATAACGTCAGGCATTGACAGGGGCGCTTCGGTTCTTGAGGCGCTATCCCGACATTCGCGTCGGGGTTGTCGATGCAGTGTGGACCTTATTAATATAATCCGACAATCTGGTCAGCTCTCAACTCTCGAAAGGGAGGCGATAACAGGGCGGTGATGTATGCTTTTTGCATACCGGTGAACAGCGCCTCGTTTCCATATTCCCGGAGCAGGTTCGGCAAGGCCGCCTTGATCCGGATCGGATTTTTTGGAATTGTAAATAATTGTAATTTATATTTTTTGTTGAAATAGAAAGGTAATGTCAACCATGGAAAGAAAAACGGTGCAGGTAATGGGCATCGGGTCGCCTGTTGTGGATTTCGTCGTAGAGACAGACGACGAATTCCTGGCGACGCTGCCGGGTCAGAAAGGCGGCATGGAGTTGGTGGACGCCCGTACGCTGAAAGCGCTTCTCGGCATGGTCAGGGATGAACCGGTCAAAGCGCCGGGCGGATCGGCCGGCAACACCACCTTTGCCCTGGCCCGCATGGGCATGCCCTGCAGTTTTATGGGCAAGGTGGGCAGAGACGAAAATGGCGATTACTACAAGGCCATTTTTAAAGAGATCGGGGGCGATCTGTCCCGATTCAAGATGGACGGCGCCGATCCGACGGCCTGCTGCCTCAGCCTGGTCACTCCCGATTCGGAGCGGACCATGCGAACCAATCTGGGCGCCGCCCTGGGCTTTTCACCGGCCGATATCGCGATGGAGGATCTCAAGGGGTGCCGTCATGTCCACGTGGAGGGGTATCTGCTGTTCAATCGGGAGCTGCTCAACGTTGTCCTGAAAGCGGCCAAGGCCGCCGGCTGCACCGTCAGCTTAGACTTGGGCTCTTTCGAGGTGGTGGAAGCCGCCAGAGATATTCTGCCCGAGGTGCTGGAAACCTACGTGGACATCGTGTTCGCCAACGAAGAAGAGGCGGCCGCGTTTTCCGGCAGCAAAGATCCCGGAACCGGACTGGCCGCCCTGGGCTATCTGTGCCGGGTCGCGGTGGTAAAGGTGGGAAAAGACGGCGCCTATTTAAAGGATAAAAATGGAACCACCCATGTGCCGGCCATGCGCGCCGAAAAGGTGATCGACACCACCGGCGCCGGCGACTTTTGGGCCGCCGGATTTCTGTTCGCCCATCTCAATGGCTATTCGCTGATGAAATCCGGGTGCGTCGGATCGCTTTTTGGAAAATACGTCATCGGCTGCATGGGCACAGCTTTGCCCGCCGATACGTGGGGAGATATTATTGCAGAAACCACACTGTTGCTCAGTAAAAAGGAGGAAAATCTATGTTAATGAAGTTAGACGAGGACTACAAAGTCAAGGACATTGAACTGGCCGGGTTCGGGCGCAAAGAGATCGAGATCGCCGAGAAAGAAATGCCCGGGCTTATGGCCACCCGCGAAAAATACGGACCGGACAAGCCGCTGAAGGGCGCCCGGGTCATGGGATCGCTCCACATGACCATCCAGACGGCAGTGCTCATGGAGACCCTGGTTGAACTGGGCGCCGACGTCCGCTGGGCGTCCTGCAACATTTTTTCGACCCAGGATCAGGCGGCTGCAGCCATGGCCGATCGCGGCATCCCCGTTTTTGCATGGAAAGGGGAGACCCTGGAGGAATACTGGTGGTGCACCAAGCAGGCCCTGACCTGGCCCGACGGCAAAGGCCCCCATCTCATCGTGGACGACGGCGGCGACGCGACGCTCATGATCCATCGGGGCTACAAGGCCGAGGATAACCCGGCCATGCTGGACGAACCCACCGACAACAAGGAACTGGCCGTCATCAACGCCACCCTCAAGGCGGTGTTCGAAGAAGATCCTAAGTTCTGGCACAAGGTGGTCGAAGAGTGGAAGGGCGTCTCCGAAGAGACCACCACCGGGGTCCATCGCCTATATCAAATGATGGAAAAAGGGGAACTTTTGACCCCGGCCATCAACGTCAACGATTCGGTCACCAAGTCCAAGTTCGACAATATCTACGGCTGCCGGGAATCCCTGGTGGACGGCATCAAACGGGCCACCGATGTGATGATCGCCGGCAAGACCGCGCTGGTATGCGGTTACGGCGACGTGGGCAAGGGATGCGCCGAGGCCCTGTCGGGTCTCCGGGCCCAGGTCTGGGTGACGGAGGTCGATCCCATCTGCGCCCTCCAGGCCCTCATGGCCGGCTACAAGGTCGTCACCATGGAAGATGCGCTGCCCCATGCCGACATCTATGTTACCAGTACGGGCAACAAAGACGTCATCACCGCGGCCCAAATGGCCAAAATGAAGGATGAGGCCATCGTCTGCAACATCGGCCACTTCGACAACGAGATCCAGGTGGATGCCTTGAACGACATGGAAGGGGTGGAGAAAATCAACATCAAGCCCCAGGTGGACAAATACGTTTTTCCCGACGGCCACTGCATCTACATGCTGGCCGAAGGCCGTCTGGTCAACCTGGGATGCGCCACCGGCCACCCCAGTTTCGTGATGTCCAACTCCTTCACCAACCAGACCCTGGCCCAGATCGATCTGTGGCAGAACCCCAAGGAGATCGGGGTTTATCGGCTCTCCAAGGAGCTGGATGAAGAAGTGGCGCGCCTCCACCTGGAAAAGCTGGGCGCCAGGCTTACAAAAATGACGCCGGATCAGGCCGCCTATATCGGCGTTCCGCAAGAGGGGCCTTTCAAGTCGGATCATTATCGATACTAGTAGGGGCGAAAGATTTTTCGCCCCTACTATGCAAAAATTTTTCGCCCCTACGGTTCGGGATACCCTCTAATTTTTAGAGAATCCAATTTGCCGGCCGCGCCGTCCGGCGCGGCCGGCCAACCCAAACAAAAGGAGTATGAATGTCACAGAATGTCCAAGCCAAAGAGGAGCAAATCTTCGGAGACAACCCTACTGAAGTCCGGGAAACGGACCATTACACCGACGAATACGTCACGCCATTTGTGGATCAATGGGACGCACTGATCGACTGGGAGAAGCGCGCCGAAGGCGAGGGCAGTTTTTTCATCGACAAACTCAAAGAATACGGCGCAGAGAAGGTTCTCGATGTGGCCACCGGCACCGGATTCCATTCGGTGCGCCTGATCAAGGCCGGTTTCAACGTGACCAGCGCCGACGGTTCTGCAGAAATGTTGACCAAAGCGTTTGACAACGCCCGGCAACAAGATTGCATTCTTCATACGGTCCACGCGGACTGGCGCTGGCTCAGCCGCGATGTCAAGGAACGCTTCGACGCCATCGTCTGTCTGGGCAATTCCTTCACTCATCTGTTTTCAGAGCGGGATCGGCGGAAGGCATTGGCTGAATTTCACGCCGTCCTCAAACATGACGGCATCCTGATCCTGGACCAGCGCAACTACGACGCCATCATCGATTGCGGGTTTTCCTGCAAGCACCAGTACCATTATTGCGGCGACAAGGTGACGGCCGAACCTGAATACGTCGACGACGGCCTGGCCCGGTTCAAGTACATCTTCCCGGGCGATGAGATTTACTATCTCAACATGTTTCCGTTGCGGAAAAAATACACGCGGCGGCTCATGCGCGACGTCGGGTTTCAGCACATCGACACCTATGGTGATTATCAGGAGACCTATCACGACGATGATCCGGATTTCTTCACCCATGTGGCGGAAAAAGTCTACGAGCCGGAAAAGCACGGACGTTCCCAGGCCCGGTTCAATTATTCGGAGGCCGTCAACATCGCCCGGAAATATTATAACAGCAGCGACGCCGACAACTTCTATTTCACCATCTGGGGCGGCGAGGACATCCACATCGGGCTGTACGACAATGAAGACGAGTCGATTTTCATCTCCAGCCGGCGAACCGTGGAACGGATGGCCAATCGTCTCGACATCGGCGTCGGCTCCCGCATTCTGGATATGGGGGCGGGCTACGGCGGCGCTGCCCGCTTTCTGGCCAAAACCTATGGCTGCCATGTGACGGCCCTGAATCTTAGCGAGGTTGAAAACCAACGCAACCGCGACATGAACAGAGTTCAGGGGGTCGACCACCTTATTGACGTCATCGATGGCTCCTTTGAGGACGTGCCGCTGCCCGACGCCTCCTTCGACATCATCTGGTCCCAGGACGCCATCCTCCACAGCGGGGATCGGGAGACCGTAATCGAAGAGGCGGCCCGTTTGCTGAAACCCGGCGGCCACTTCGTCTTTACAGACCCCATGATGACCGACGATTGTCCCAGGAATGTCCTCCAGCCGATTCTGGACCGGATACATCTGGAGACGCTGGGGTCCCCGAAATTCTATCGGGATGCGGTCAAGCGGTTCGGCATGAAAGAGATCGGTTTCGAGGAACATACCGACCAGTTGACCACCCATTACGGCCGGGTGCTGGCCGAGACCGAACGGCGTGAAGAAGAACTCGCGAAAGTGGTCAGCCAAACCTACATCGACAACATGAAAAAAGGCCTCGGCCATTGGGTCGAAGGCGGTGAAAACGGCCATCTCATCTGGGGCATTTTTCACTTCCGCAAGCGATAAAGTCCGGGCCGCATCGCGGTCCCTCTTTCGCCTGCGTCGATTGACAATGGCGCCGCCGGTTTTCGGCGGCGCCCCAAACAAAGGAGACAGCTTATGTTAGACAAAGCGTACACCCTTCGGTTCCCCAAAGTGGAAGAGATCGAACAGGGAGAGGAATTTTTCTTTCTTACCAAAAACGGTCAGACCGAGAAGCTCCGCTTTCACGATTACGACAAAATTTACGACACCCCGGGTCTTTACGAGCATCTGTTCTATGATCGCTATGGGTGCAACTCCCCGGAGGTCGTCTGCTCGTTGCTCCAGAGCCACATGGAGAAAATGGACAATGCACCCGATCTGCGGGTGCTCGACGTGGGGGCCGGCAACGGCATGGTGGGCGAACAACTCATGGAGCGCGGCGCCGACGCGGTGGTGGGCATCGACATCATCGAAGAGGCCGCCAGTGCGCTGGATCGGGACCGGCCCGGCATCTATCAGGACTACCATGTGGCGGACCTGACCCAGCTGCCTGAGAACGTTCACCAGTCCCTGGAAGACGTGGACTTCAACTGCCTCACCGTGGTGGCGGCTCTGGGATTCGGCGACATTCCGCCGCTGGCTTTTGCCCAGGGATACAACCTGGTCTCTTCGCCGGGCTGGGTGGCCTTCAACATCAAGGAGGATTTCGTCTGCACCGAGGACTCCACCGGCTTCTGCAAGCTCATCAGCCGGATGGACGAGGAGAACCTGCTGGAAATTCAGGCTCGCCATCGGTACCGCCATCGGTTCTGCCAGGACGGTACGCCGCTATACTACTACGCGGTGGTGGGACAGAAACAAGGGGATATCCCGTCGGAGCTGCTCAAAGAATTTGTTTAACCCCAACGGGTTGAGCGTCTGAACGAGGACGCTCGGCCCCTTATCGGTTCATAAAAAAACAGGAGAACGCATGTCGCAAGAAAGTTATTTTTTTACCTCTGAATCCGTCACCGAGGGCCATCCGGACAAGGTGGCCGACGCCGTTTCCGATGCCGTCCTCGACGCCATCATGACCGATGACCCCAATGGCCGCGTGGCCTGTGAAACCCTGGTGACCACCGGTTTGGTGTTTGTCGCCGGCGAGATCACCACTGAGTGCTATGTGGACATTCCCCAGATCGCCCGGGACACCATCAAGGAGATCGGCTACCATTCTTCCCAGATGGGCTTTGACTGGCAGACCTGTTCGGTGATCACCAGCATCGACCAGCAGTCGCCGGACATCTCCCAGGGGGTGACGGCGGGGCAGGGACTCTACAAAGACCAGGGCGCCGGCGACCAGGGGTTGATGTTCGGATTCGCCTCCGATGAAACTCCGGAATTGATGCCCATGCCCATCATGTACGCCCACAAGCTGACCCGCCGGCTGACCAAGGTCCGGAAGAATGGGGCGCTGGATTTTCTCCGGCCGGACGGCAAATCCCAGGTGACCATCGAGTACGAGAACGGAACCCCCAGGCGGGTGGATACGGTGGTGGTTTCTTCCCAGCACAAACCGGACGTCACTTACGAAGAGTTGAGGGAAGCGATCATCAACGAAGTGATCAAAAAGACCATTCCCCGGGAGATGATCGACGGCGACACCAAGTATTTCATCAACCCCACCGGCAAATTCGTGGTGGGCGGTCCCATGGGCGACTGCGGGCTCACCGGGCGCAAGATCATCGTGGACACCTACGGCGGCCAGGGCAGCCACGGCGGAGGCTGCTTTTCCGGAAAGGACCCCTCCAAGGTCGACCGGAGCGCCTCCTACATGGCCCGCCACATCGCCAAGAATCTGGTGGCGGCCGGCGCAGCCAAGAAGTGCGAAGTCCAGATCGCCTATGCCATCGGCGTGGCCGAACCGGTGTCGATTCTGGTGGAACCCTACGGAACAGGCGTCGTATCGGCAACCCGGATGCGGGAGATCATCCAGGAGGTTTTCGACTTGCGTCCCAGGGCCATCATCGAGTACCTCGACCTGTTGCGGCCCATTTACTCCCCGACCTCGTCCTATGGCCATTTCGGGCGCAACGAGCCCGGTTTCACCTGGGAAAAAACCAACAAGGTGGACGCCATCCGGGAATTGCTCCGGTAGCCGGTTGTCGCGCCAGCAGACTGAAGCTCAAGGGTGATCCCCCCTGTTCGCCCTTGGGCGGCGGTCCATCGAGACGATGCGTCAATCATCCCGCCAACGCCAGGAGGAACATCCATGAAAAACAGGAATTGTCCCAAATCCGGAGGGTGCGGAGGAAACCCGGCTGAAAGAGATTGGCCGTAAATGGGCGCATCTCAGCCCCTGACGGACCGGTCCGCCCCATGAATCTTCTCAAAGGGGTCCTCGGCATCAAAGGATTGCGGCGATTCGGATCCATCACCCGGGTGCTCATCCGCCACGGGTACGGCGATCTGGCTGCCCGGCTTTCCAGAAAAGCGCCCCGGAAGCCGACCCCGCAACGGCCGGGGGATTTCCTGCTTCGGGTGGGATTCCCGTCGCCGGAGCGGGTCCGCCTGATCCTGGAGGAACTCGGCCCCAGTTTTATCAAGCTGGGACAGCTCATGAGCGTCCGGGCCGACATGTTCCCACCCGAGTACATTGAAGAACTGCGGAAGCTCCAGGATCGCGTCGCGCCCATCCCGTTCCCGGATGTCCGCCTGGCCGTGGAGACCGCACTGGACCATCCCCTGGAAACGATCTTTGCCGAGTTCACCCCTGAACCCCTGGCGGCCGCCTCCGTGGCCCAGGTCCACCGGGCCATCCTGTTCAATGGCGACCAGGTGGCCGTCAAGGTGATCCGCCCCGGCATCGCCAAACGGATCCGGGAGGATATCCGGGTCATGCATTACCTGGCTGAAAAGATCGAAAACCTGTTCGAGATCGGCCGGATCATCGGCATGGTCAACCTGGTCAAAGAATTCGAACGGACCATTTTCAAAGAGCTGGATATGTTCATCGAGGCCGGCGCTATAGAAAAATTTCGCCGCCGTTTCAGCGACAGCGAAGAGATCTACATTCCTGCCGTTCATTGGGCGTACACCACCCGCTCCGTCCTGGTCATGGAATTCATCGCCGGAATCAAGATGGATCAGGTGGACGAAATCCGGGCCAACCACATCGACCCCAAGGAGATCGCCCTGATCGGCCTCCGCTCGTTTTCCCGCCAGCTCATGGAATTCGGCTATTTCCACGCCGACCCCCATCCCGGCAACACCATCGTCAAGTACAACGGCACGGTGGGACTGGTCGACTTCGGCATCACCGGCCACTTGGAAGAGGCGATGATGTTGCGCATCGCCAACCTCTTTCTTGGATTTGCGGAACACGACTATGATATGGTCATGGATGTGCTGTGGGATCTGGGACTGGTGGACGAAGAGCGAATGAACCTCGCGGATTTCCGGGCCGATCTGGTGGAGATCAGCGAGCCCTTCTACGGCCGGTCTCTTCAGACCGTTTCGGTTCGGGATGTCTACGACCAGGTGATGCAGCTCATCCTCAAATACCGGATCCGGCTGCCCCGCAACCTGCTCCTGCTGCTGAAGACCTTCATCCAGACCGAGGGACTGGGGAAAATCCTGGGCTCCGACGCCAGCCTGCTGGAAGTGACCCGTCCTTATGCCAAAAAGCTGATCCAGCGGGGGTACGAGGCCCGGAAGATTCTCAACAAACTGGGTCGGGACGCGCGCACGATGCGTCGATACATGGAGCAGACCCCCAAATACGTCCACGACATCCTCAAGCAGGCGGCCGAGGGGAGGACCCGGGTGGAAATGCGCCATGACAGCGCCGAGGGCTTCCAGCGTCGCCTTGACAAATGGGTCAACCGGATTACGGTGAGTTTTGTTCTCTCGGCATCGATTCTGGCGGGCGCGCTCGTCCTCAATTCGCCGGAGAAGATCATGGTGTTCACTTTTGATTTGTTCGGACTTCAAGTCGTTTCTTTGACGTCGATTCTGGGGGTGACCGGCTATGTCATCGCCACGGCGCTGGGCGTATGGCTCATTCTGTCCATTTTCCGGTCCGGCCGATTATGACGGCGATTCAGAAAACCATTGACATCCTTCGGTTCCGGGTACAATAAAGAGGGTTTGGCTATTCGGAAAATATGATCGAGCAATACGCTACCTGAAACGGAGGAAACATGACCCAGCACAGAATCTATAATTTCAACGCCGGACCCGCCGCCCTTCCCCTGCCGGTGCTGGAAGAAATCCAGGCATCCTTTCTCGATTTCCAGGGAACCGGGATGTCCATCACCGAGATCAGCCACCGATCCAAACCCTTTGATGCGGTGATCAACGACGCCGTGGGCAGGACCCAGCGACTCCTGAAGCTGGGCGACGATCACCAGGTGCTTTTCATCCAGGGCGGCGCTTCCATGCAGTTCTGCATGATCCCCATGAATTTTTTGGGGGAGGGCGATGCCGCCGACTACGTCAACACAGGCGCCTGGTCCACCAAGGCCATCAAGGAGGCCCGGATCCAGGGCAAAACCGTCAATGTGGTCGCCTCGTCGGAGGATAAGGACTTTTCCTATATTCCCGGGAACATCCCCTTCACCAAAGACGCCGCATTTGCCCACATCACCTCCAACAATACCATCAAAGGGACCCAGTGGGCCGAGTTTCCCGACATTCAGACGCCCCTGGTTTCGGACATGTCCTCGGACATCATGAGCCGGCCATTTGACGCATCCCGGTTCGGCCTGATCTACGCGGGCGCTCAGAAGAACATCGGCCCCGCCGGCGTCTGCATGGCGATCATCCGCAAAGATTTCCTGGACCGGACCCCTGCCGGCCTCCCCGCCATGCTCAAATACACGACCTTTGCCGACAAGAATTCCATGTTCAACACCCCGCCGTGTTTCGCGATTTACACCCTGCAACTGGTGCTCAAATGGCTGGAGGAGACCGTGGGCGGACTGGACAAAATGGCGGCCGTCAACCAGGAAAAAGCCGATGCCCTTTACGGGTTCATCGACAACAGCGATTTCTACCGCGGCACCGCCGAAAAAGAGAGCCGGTCCCGGATGAACGTCACGTTCCGGCTTCCTTCCGAAGACCTTGAAAAACGGTTTATCGAAACAGCGTTGGGAGAGGGCTTCGGCGGGCTCAAAGGCCATCGGTCCGTGGGCGGATGCCGGGCGTCCATTTACAATGCCACGGGCATCGACGCCGTCAACGCCTTGGTCGCGTTCATGGCGGAGTTCGAGAAGAAAAACGCGTAAGAAAGGAGGGCCTCATGCCCCAGACCACCCTGAAAACCGGAGATCCCGCCCCCGACTTTACCCTCAAGAATCAGCGGGGCGAAGACGTGTCCCTCAAGTCTTTGAAGGGCAAGAAAGCGCTGCTGTCATGGCACCCGCTCGCCTTTACCCCCGTCTGCGAGTTGCAGATGAGGGGCCTCGAAGTGAAGGCGGCGATCTTCGAGGAACTCAATACCGTGGCCTTGGGCCTGAGCGTCGATACGGTTCCCGCCAAAAAGGCCTGGGCCGGCCAGATGCGCGTGGAAAAAACCCATCTGCTGGCCGATTTCTGGCCCCACGGCGGGGTGGCCAAACAATATGATTTGTTCATCGAGGACAAGGGCATCTCCGGCCGGGCCAACATCCTCATCGACGAACAGGGCAAAATTGAATGGATCAAGGTTTATGAGATCGGGGAGCTGCCGGATATCGAGGCGGTCATCCGCCATCTGAAAAAGACTTGACGCCGTCGCCTTTGACGCCCGAAATCCAGGCCCTGAATTGCGCCCGGCGTTCGATGCGGGCAGACAGGCCTGCCGCTTCCATCATGGCGGCGATGGCGTCCGGCCGATGGAATCGGCTGCCCATCAGGGCCAGCCGTTCCAGCAGGGCCACGGCCTTGACGGCTGTCAACCCGACGTCCGGCTCTTCGACCACCAGCCGGCCGCCGGGCTTCAATACGCGGGCCAGTTCCATGACGGCCCGCGGCTGATCCTGAAAATGGTGCAGGGCATCGACAACCAGGGCCCGGTCGAAAACCGCGTCCGGGAAAGGCAACGTTTCCGCCGGCGCCTGAACCGCACGGATGCCGCTTTTCCCACGCGTTCGGACCAGCATGGGGCGGGAGACATCGCAGACGGCCACGCCGCCGGTCAGTTCCGGCAAGATCGCCGACACGCGGCCGGTGCCGCCTCCGACATCGAGCACCCACCCGGTCACCGGCAGTTTGAGCGCTTGTTTCCACCAGTCGACGCCGGGGCGGCCGAAAATGGCATCGTAAAGCGGGGCCGCGAGCCTGAAATGATCCATGAAAAGATCCTTGTTCTGGAATAATAATAATGTGACGGCTAAAATGACAACGCGATGCATTGTAACCGATATCTGATTTTTTTCAATCCCGGAGGGCCATGGAAGGATTTTTCAGCGTCACCGAACTGAGCAGGGTTTTAGCGTATGTTCCGGATTTCGGCAGGGTGGCGACGGAAACCGTCGAACTGCCCGATGCACTGGGCCGGGTCCTGTCCGAAGACCTGCGGGCGGATGAGGATCTGCCGCCGTTTTCCAGATCCACCATGGATGGCTATGCGGTCAAGGGTTCCGCTACCTTCGGGGCTTCCGAGGCCAACCCCGCCTACCTGACCGTCAAAGGCGCCATCGCCATGGGCGAATCGCCCGCCTTTTCCCTGATGCCCGGCGAATGCGCCCGGATCGCCACCGGCGGGATGCTGCCTGACGGGGCGGACGCGGTGATCATGATCGAACATGCCGAAGGTCTGGATGATTTCGATATCGGCGGAACCATCGAGGTCTATCGAAGCGCGGCGCCGGGCCAGCATGTGATCCAGAAGGGAGAAGACGTTCAAAAGGGCGCAACGCTGCTGACCCGCGGGCAGCGGCTCCGGTCTCAGGAGATCGGGTTGCTGGCGGCTTTCGGCATCGCATCGATCTCCGTCTATCGCAGACCGCTGATCGGCATCCTTTCCACCGGCGACGAGGTGGTGACCCTTCAGGAGACCCCGCTGCCGGGTCAGATCCGAGACATCAACACCTATACCCTTTCGGGCCTGGTTCGGGAGGCAGGCGCCGAGCCCCGATCCTTCGGCATCGTGAAGGACGATTACGACAGCCTCCAGTCGGGCATCGACCAGGCCCTGGCCGTCTCGGACATGGTGCTGGTGTCCGGCGGATCATCCGTGGGGACCCGGGATTTCACCATCGACGTCTTTTCAAACCTGCCGGATACGGCGATCCTGGTCCACGGCATCTCCATCAGCCCGGGCAAGCCGACCATCCTGGCGCGGGTCGGAAACCGGGCCGTGTGGGGTTTGCCCGGCCATGTGACGTCGGCCATGGTGGTCTTTTCCCAGGTGGTGCGCCCCTTCATCGACCATGTCTCGGGGGGTTCTCCCGACAGTGGGCGTCCGAGCCGGGTCATTTCGGCGCGGCTGACCCGGAATATCGCTTCGGCCCAGGGCCGCATTGATTTCATCCGGGTGCGGCTGATGGCGGAAGATGGGGAGATGTGGGCGGCCCCGATCCTGGGGAAATCGGGACTGATCCATACCATGGTCAAGGCCGACGGGCTGGTGGCCGTGGGAATGAATGCCGAAGGACTCGATCGCGATGCCGTTGTGTCGGTGATCCCGGTCTGAAAATCACGCAGTCCACGACATCGAATTTGAGAGGCGCCCCATGACATCCAAACGCAATGTTTATCTGGACAAAAAGACGCTGGCCGAAGCCAGAGATCTGTTGTTCCGTCAGTTTCCCATGTACGGCCGGTTGGATCGCGAAATGGCGTCCGTCCCCGACGCCGTGGGCCGGGTTCTGGCCGAACCGGTCTTCGCCAGGCTTTCCTCCCCCAATTTCCACGCGGCGGCCATGGACGGCATCGCCGTGAAGGCGGACGAAACCTTTGGCGCCAGCGAGGGCGCCCCTAAATCCCTCGCCCTGGGACGCCAGGCCTTTCCCGTGAATACCGGCCACGTCATGCCGGAACATGCCGATGCGGTGATCATGATCGAAAATGTGGTCGCTTTGGATGAGGACACGGTTCAGATCGAGGCGCCCGCCTTTCCCTGGCAGCATGTGCGAAAAATGGGCGAAGACATCGTGGCCACCGAACTTCTCTTTGCCAGGGATCACGAGGTCACCCCCTACTGCCTGGGCGCCCTCCTGTCCGGCGGTATTTTTTCAGTGGCGGTGCATCAAAAACCAAAGGTGCTGATCATTCCCACCGGCTCCGAACTGGTCGACTGGCGGGGCGCCGATTCAGTCGATCCCGCGCCCGGACAGGTGCTGGAATCCAATTCATTTGTGTTGGGAAAGCTCTGTGAGAAGTGCGGCGCCGACTGGGAGCGCCATGAAAAAATCATGGATGACGCAGACCGGATCAAAACGGCGGTGAAGGCCGCGGCCGATGGTTCGTTTGACATCATCCTGGTGGTGGGCGGCTCCTCGGCCGGTTCCGAGGATTACGCCAGGGAGGTCGTTTCCAGCCTGGGGAAGGTGCTGGTTCACGGCGTGACCATCATGCCCGGAAAGCCGGTTGTGATAGGGTCTGTTTCCGATATACCGGTTTTCGGCATACCCGGCTATCCGGTTTCGGCCATCGTGGCGTTCGAGCAATTCGTCCAACCCCTGATACGGGCCGCTTTGGGCCAGCCGGATCTGGAACGCCATCAGGCGTCGGTCACCCCCACCCGGAAGATTGCCTCCAAACTCGGCGTGGAGGAGTTCCTGCGGGTGAAGCTGGGGCGGGTCGGCGAGCGAATCGTGGCCACCCCCCTGCCAAGGGGCGCTGGCGTCATCACCAGCATCACCGAGGCCGACGGCATCATTCGCATCGCCAATCACCTTGAAGGGCTTCCGGAAAACGAACCGATCGCCGCCGAACTGCTGCGGCCCCTGTCAGCGATCCGAAACACGCTCGTTGTCGTGGGCAGTCATGACAACACTTTGGATATATTGGGGGATGAACTCAGGGCCAGACACACCGGACTGACGCTCTCTTCCAGTCACGTGGGGTCCATGGGCGGACTGATGGCCCTCAAAAGAGGCGGATGCCACCTGGCCGGTTCTCATCTTCTGGACACGGCCGACGGCAGCTACAACCTGTCCTATATCAAGCGGTTCCTGCCCGACACGCCGGTGCGGGTCGTCAACCTGGTGTTCCGGGATCAGGGGCTGATGGTTGCGCCCGGAAACCCCAAAAATATCGGCGGCATCGAAGACCTGGCCCGAGACGATGTCCGCTTCGTCAACCGGCAGGGCGGGTCCGGCACCCGAATTCTCCTGGATTACCGTCTCGGCCAACTGGGGATCGATCCGTCCGCTATTCAGGGATATGAAAACGAAGAATTCACCCATATGTCCGTTGCCGTTGCCGTGCTGAGCCGGGCCGCTGATGCGGGATTGGGAATCCATGCGGCCGCCAGGGCCCTTGACCTCGGTTTCATTCCGGTGGTGACGGAACAATACGACCTGATCATCCCGACGGTTTTTTTTGAGACCGATATGATCCGAGAGCTTCTGGAGACCATCCGGTCGGAGCGGTTTAAGGCCCGGGTCAGGGCCCTGGGCGGCTACGGCATCGAAAAAACGGGTGAGATCATCCTGTAGAGACATCCAGACCGATGAGACGGCGGATAACCTTTGCCGTGTATTCGCCCACATCGGCCAGGCCGTCTATGGGCATGAAGTCGGCGGCATTGTTTGAAAACAGGCAGACGGCTGAGGCGGGAAAATCCTCGTCGGCCAGATAGCCGATGAAACAGAGCGCGATTTTCGGCAGCGGTTTTATGAGAAACGACACATCGCCTCCCGTGCCCGCGGGCGCCGCCTCCCCCTCCAAAGCTTCCCGGATGCGATGGGCCTGTCCCCCGATGGTCTCCACA
>JAABTD010000457.1 GCA_011390065.1 Desulfobacteraceae bacterium | reverse complement strand
GTGGGGGACCACTCCCGGTCAGGAAACAGTGACCGGAACGCTGTCGGATATCGCGGAACGGGCGGAATCGGCCGGTTTAAAAGCCCCGGCCATCATCGTGGTGGGAGAGGTGGTGAGTCTTCGCAATTCTCTGAAATGGTTTGAAAACCGCCCCCTTTTAGGAAAGCGGATCGTGGTGACCCGCGCCCGGGAGCAGGCCAGCGACCTTGTAGACCGGTTAACGGATATGGGCGCCCATTGTCTGGAATGTCCCACGATCAGGGTGATGCCGCCGGAAGACTGGGCGCCGCTGGATACGGCCATCGACCACCTGTGTGAATATCACTGGATCGTTTTCACCAGCGTCAACGGGGTTCGGTTCTTTTTTCAACGGCTTCATGAAAAAGGGCTGGATGTCCGGGCGCTCCATGCCCTGAAAACAGCGGTCATCGGGCCCGCCACCCGGGATCGGCTCGCCCGGGAGGGGCTCAACAGCGATATCCTGCCCGACAGTTATCGGGCCGAATCGGTGGCGACGGCCTTTGCCAAAGAGAAGATGGCCGGCAAGCGGGTCCTTCTGCCCCGCGCCGAGGAGGCCCGGCCGGTGCTTCCCCGGGAGTTGCAACGGATGGGCGCCGAGGTGGAGGAGGTCACGACTTACGTGACCCGTCAGGACCGGACCAACGTCGAAACCCTGATCACCGGACTCATGGAAGGCAACGTCGACGTGGTCACCTTCACCAGTTCCTCCACCGTGAAGAACTTCAAGGCGTTTCTTCCCTCGAATGAGGATCTGAACGTGCTGATGGAAGGCGTGTTGGTGGCCAGCATCGGCCCCATTACATCCGATACGGCGCGGGGCCTGGGGTTCGACGTCCATATCGAGGCTGAAAGCTACACCATTCCGGGGCTGTGCGAGGCCATTCAACGCCATTTCACGGGGTGACGAAGGGCGAGGGGGCCGGACTTTACATTCACGTCCCCTTTTGCCGGCGGAAATGTCCCTACTGCGATTTCTATTCCGTCGATGACCTGACCCGGATGCCCGCCTTCACCGATGCCCTGGTCGCCGAAATGGGACTGTACGGGAACCGCCGGCGCCGCGTCGACACCCTCTACCTGGGCGGCGGCACGCCGTCTCTGCTGAGCCCGGACGATGTGGCCCGGATCATCCAGTCCGCTCGAAACCGCTTCGATCTGTCGCCGGACGCCGAGATCACCCTGGAAGTCAATCCGGGGACGGCGACATCCGACGCGCTGGCCGGTTTCCGGTTCGCCGGGGTCAATCGACTCAACATCGGGGTCCAATCCTTTTGTGACGGGAACCTCCGGTTTCTGGGCCGGATCCACTCCTGCGCGGCGGGGGAAACCGCCATTCGGGCGGCCCGGCGGGCGGGTTTCGACAATCTGGGATTGGATCTCATCTACGGTCTCCCGGATCAAACGGCGGCGGAGTGGAAAGCGGACCTGGCCCGGGCAGTGGATTTCAAGCCGGAACACCTTTCTTGCTACCTGCTCACCTGGGAAAAGGGAACCCCCCTTGACCGTCGACGGCGGGAGGGCCGATGCCGGCCGCCGCCGCAATCCCGGACCGCGGCCCTTTTCCGATTGGCCGGCGACGCGCTGGCCCGTTGCGGCTTTGAGCAATACGAGATTTCCAATTTCGCCCGATCTCCGGCCCGGCAATCCCGTCACAACCGGAAATACTGGTCCCTGGCCCCTTACATCGGGCTGGGTCCTTCAGCCCACTCCTTCGATCCGGCAGGATGGGTCCGCCGTTGGAACAGCGCAAGTCTAAACCGGTATCTGGCCGACCTGGCGGCGGGATGCCCGCCCGTGGCCGGTGAAGAGACGTTGGATCGGGATCAGCGGATGATGGAGGTCATCTACCTGGGCCTCCGAACGGCAGCGGGCATCGATCTGGCCGATTTCAAGCATCGTTTCGGGATGGCCTTCGGGGAGCGATTCGGTCGGGCGGCCGACGCTCTGGCGGCCGAGGGGTTGCTGGCGCTGTCGCCCGGCCGCTGTTGCCCGACCCGAAGGGGAATGGGGGTTGCGGACGGCATGGCGGCCCGG
>JAABTD010000008.1 GCA_011390065.1 Desulfobacteraceae bacterium | reverse complement strand
CTGGCCGCCATTTCTCCGCGGATATCCGCCGCCAGGGTCTTGCCCAATTCGACGCCGAACTGGTCGAAAGGATTGATGGACCAGATGAACGCCTCGAAGACGGTCCGGGCCTCGTAAAACGAAAGAAGACGGCCGACGCTTTCCGGCGAAAGGTCCGGCAACACCAGTGTTGAAGAAGGACGGTTGCCCGGAAAGGCTTTCTCCGGTTTGTCATCCTCTTTTCCCATGGCCAGCGCCATGGGCTGGGAGATCAGATTCGCCCAGAGTTCCTGGTGGTTGGTCACGCCTTTGGATGTAACGGAGCAAGGCCCGTACTGGGGTCTGACCACGCCGATGAAATCGATTGGAAAGGGTTGCCCCTGATGGGCCAGCTGGAAAAAGGAGTGCTGGGCGTTGGTGCCCGGTTCTCCGAAAAGGATCACCCCGGTCGACGCGTCCATCGGGCGGCCGTCGTCGGTCACGGATTTGCCGTTGCTTTCCATATAGAGTTGCTGGATATGGGCCGGGAATTCGCTCAGAGGATCGGCATAGGGGATGACGGCTTGCGCGGGGTATCCCAGAAAATTGTTGTTCCATATGCTGATGAGAGCGGCCAGAAGGGGGAGATTGTCCTGCTCCTGGGCGTCCCGGGCATGGGCGTCCATCTCCTGGGCCCCTTTCAGAAACCGGTCGAAGACGTCATCGCCGAGGTAAAGGCTCAGGGGAACGCCCCCCACCGCCGAAGCGACGCTGTACCGGCCCCCGATGAAATCGAACATGTGGAAGGCCTTGAGCACCGGATTGGAGGGGTCGTCGCCGGGGCTGCCCTTTGCGGTGACCGTTACGACATGCCTGGCGGGATCGAGACCTTTTTCAGCCATGAAATCGTAAGCCAGACGGGTATTGGCAAGGGTTTCCGGCGTGGTGTAGCTTTTGGAGATCACGATCCACAGGGTCTGTTCCGGATCGATGCGGGGCGCAATTCTGCCGAAATTGTGGCTGTCCACATTGGCCAGGTAGTGGAGACGAAATCCCCCGGAGGCATAGGCCCCCAGGGCCTCTGAAACGAACAGCGGCCCCAGATAGGAACCGCCGATGCCGATCACCACCAGGTCCCTGAAAGGTTTGCCCGTGGATCCCGTGATGCGGCCCCCTCGAACGGCCTCGGAAAACTCTCGGATCTCCTCCCGCACCCGTCGGATCTCCGGCATCACATCTTCTCCCGCCACAGTGACGGGTTGTCCGGAAAAATCTCGGCAGGCGGTGTGGAGCGCGGCCCGCCCTTCGGTAGTGTTGACGACGGCGCCCGCCATCATCTCCCTGAACCGTCTCAAGACCCCCCGTCTGCCGGCCAGATCCACCAAGCGCCGGACAGCGGCGGCGTCGATGCGTTGACGGCTGAAATCGAAGAAGAGCCCTCCGCCGCTCCGGGAGAATCCGGAGAACCGATCCTCTGCTGCAAGAAGATGTTTCAGATGCTTTTCCGGACGGCTGAAGGTTTCAGCATACTGCCTTAAACCGGTCCATTCCGTGAGATCTGTCGTTCTCGCTGACTGGCGCAAGGTCATGAGGTCTCCTGAATTGCGTGTCCAACACTGATAAGCGCGAATGAAAACCTCTATCACAAAAAAAAATCGGCGTCAAGCACCGAAAAGATATCGGCCTTTGGAGTGAATTTAACCGGTTATGGGTCGGCAATGTCCGCCGCCGTCTGGAAGCCTTTTTTCTCGATTTGCGTAGTTATTGACAGGGGTGGGTGCGGCTGGTATTATCCAGCCTGGTTTCGTCTCAATTTGGCTGATTTTTCTAAAAATATTTTGACAGCCGGACAATTTTTCGGATAAAAAGTTCTGTTAACGCAAACTGCACCGGAACGGATTTCCCCGTGCCCCGCCATGGGTAAAAAAATATACGATGTCGGCCTTGACAGTTTGCGCTGCATGCTGTTGTCAGCAACGGCCGCGATAAATTTGAGAACTTCGAGGATCGACCAAGCAATGGGAGAATAGAAATTGGGTTCCAATTACGATGATTACAGCTTTTCGGAATTTGCCCTGGGCCAGGAGCAGCTAGACCGCATCGAGACGATTTTACAGGATGAACTGGTGGAAAGCGGCGTCCACAGCGTTCTATTGATCGACCTGGCGGGCAATATCATCGCCCATCGCGATAACGGAAACTGCGATCACGACGTCTACTCTCTTGCGGCCCTTGCGTCGGCCAACTTCGCAGCGGTCGACACCATGGCGAAGATTGTCGGAGAAGAGGAGTTTTCCCTCCTGTTTCATAAAGGAGAAAATGAGAATATCCACTTCAGCAAAGTCAGCAATGAATTCCTTCTGATTACCATTTTCGGAAAAAAGGTAACGCTCGGTCTGTTGCGCTTGAAAGTAGCAGAAGCAATTGATAAAATTAATAAAATAGTCCAGAAATAGCGGCAATCGGCGTTGTGTTTCTCCTCATGTTCACAATTAGACCTAAAAAACGGAAAACTTAGCGGGTAGGAGGGATCATCTTGGCGTTCGTCAATATGAAATCGAAGGAGGTCCAGGCGAAAATCGTTTTTTATGGTCCTGGAAGGGGCGGGAAAACAACCAATCTGGAATACATTTATGGAAAATTTCGGGAACGCATCAAAAGCGAGATGGTCAGCATCAAGACGCATGGGGACCGGACGCTCTTTTTCGATTTCCTCCCTTTTGACATCGGAAAGATCATGGGGTACGATGTAAAGGTGCAGTTGTACACCGTACCCGGGCAGGTCAAATACGACGCCACTCGAAAATTGGTGTTAAAGGGCGTCGACGGCATCGTGTTCGTTGCGGATTCACAAGTGGAGCAGAGAAAGAAAAATGTCCTCGCCCTGAAAAACCTGCAGGACAATCTTGCTGCTTACAAGAAAAGCATATTTAAAGTGCCCCTGGTATTGCAGTATAATAAAAGGGATTTGAACGACGTGCCGCTCCTGCCCGTTGAAGTAATGGAAAAGGACCTCAACAGCCAGCTCAAAGTCCCCTCTTTCGAGGCGAGCGCCGTCACGGGACACAACGTGGTGCCGACCCTCAAAAAGATCATATCCGCTACCATGGCTTCCCTGCAAAACGTTTTAAAATAGGAGGATACACAGTGGGCTCCGATTATGACGACAACGCCTCTTTTTCCGACTTTTCACTTGGGCCGGAGCAGTTGGAGGCCATTGAGAGCGTTCTGCAAGAGGAACTGATCGACAGCGGCGTGCACAGCGTCATGGTGATCGATATGGCCGGCAACATCATCTCGCAGCTGGACAACGGCAACTGCGATCACGATCTGTATTCTCTGGCAGCCTTGGCCTCAGCCAATTTTGCAGCCGTGGACACCATGGCGAAAATCGTGGGCGAGGAGGAGTTCTCCCTGCTCTTTCATAAAGGGGAAAGCGAAAACATCCACTTCAGCAAGGTGAATGCCGAATTCCTGCTCATCACGATTTTCGGCAAGGATGTGACCCTCGGCATTCTCCGGCTGAAGGTAGCGGAAGCCATCCAGAAGATCAACGCCATCTGGGAATAAAGGGGGAAGCAGAGTGGGCGCTGAAGACAAAAAAGATGCCGATGCCGAACTGGATACCCGGCTGGACGACTTTTTTGGAGACAACGACGCCGAACGCGGCCCTGTCGACGCCGGGAAGGTCAAAGAGGTCGATGACCGATTGGATGCGTTTTTCAGCGAGAACGAGGACGGCGCCGAAAAAAATCACAACCCCAAAACCGGAACGGGTATAAAAGCAATGGATGTCGAAAATTCTCCGCTCAAGAATCTGCAATCGATCATTCTTTCGCTGGAGTGGGAAATCAGCGAGGAGGTGATGAACCGCCTTGTGGAAGAAATCGCCCATCTTGAAAAAAAGCACAAAGCCGACAAGATCTCGGTGGCCTATTTCCAGTTGATGGGAGCGCTGGGTAAATATATCCAGAAAAAACAGGCCGACGCCCATCCTGATTCCATCGGGCTGATTAATTCCGTATATGAGAGCCTGGAGAATTCGATGCTGTCGAAGGACATGAGCGAAGCGGAAAAGAAAAAAATGCTCATGGTCGAATTGGACAAATACAAGCAGCTGAAGGAACACATCAAAGAGGCGCCCAAAAAGAAAAAAACCCCGCCCAAATCCCCTGCGCCCAAACCCACCCGTGCAGAAGCGGTGGAGGTCGACGTCGCGGAAACCGGCGGCTCCGAGCCCTCTGTCGTGGCGCACGACGCAGATTATTATATGGACGAAGACCCGGACGCCCCGGCCACCAACCGAGACCTTTTGAATGCGCTGATCCGAATCCAGCAGACCCTTGAACGAGAGTTCCGGGGCCTGAGAGAAGAACTGAAGGCCCTTAAACAATAATCTTTCACGTCGTCAACCCATTCCATGAACGCAGGGGCCATCAGGGGCCATCTCTTTGTTGACAGCATCCAGCCTGGAGAGCATCCGTAATGATTGTCTTTTGTGAGGAGTGCGGCTCGAGGAATATCGTCGATGCGGAAGCAGCCAAGGAAGGCGCCGCCCCCCGGTGCGACAGCTGCAATACCGTTCTGGTGCTCCACGGGTCGCCGTTTGCGGCATCAAGCATCTCCCAGAAAAAGGGGCCGCGCCTGGAACTTAAATTCCGCGACGCCGCCATGGAAATCAGCCAGTCCCGTCCCAGCATCACCATGGGGCGCCAAAGTCACAACAATCTGGTCGTGGAAGACAGCCGGGTTTCCCGGTCCCATGCCCGCATCGTCTTTCGGCAGAACGAGTTCGTCCTTATCGATCACAGCACCAACGGCACCTATGTGTTCATAAAAGGTGAAAAAGGCATGAACCTGAAACAGAATGAACTGTTGCTTCAGGGCAGCGGCATTTTCGGACTCGGAAGGAAGGTGGCCCCGGATTCGCCGGAGGCGATCCATTTCTCCGTCGTCCCCTCCTGACCCATCGGCGCCCCCTCCTGTAAATCCCCTTTTCCCTCCCGTCGCGTCCCCGTCCGAGCGTTCATAGTCCTCGAAGCGGTCCTCCAAACGGAGACGCGTTGTCGGGGTTCGGCCTGTTGCCGATATCTCATCTTACTGGGCGGTCAGGCGCTCTGGGTGGCGGCAAGGTCCCGAATCAACATGGTGGACGGGTCCAGTATCAGGTCCGATCGATCCGCATCCTTCGTGGTTCCTTTGAGCGGCTGGACGAGTATGGAAGATCCGTCCGGCTTCAATTGAAACGCCACATCGAAAAAATCCGCCACACGGCCGACGGTGGCCGGCATGCCGTCAGGTCCTGGCGGGTCGTCCCGATGGGTGCGGACCGCAAACCAGACATGAAGGCCATAGGCCGCCGCCAGTGCTTTCAACTCAGACAGCGTTCCCGCAATATCGTCGGATTCAAAGGCGAGACCGTCGATGAGCATGATCTTGGGGAGAAAAATATCCTGCTCCGCCAGATCCGACAACCGCTCTTCCAGCTTGGGGACGCTGAACCCCCCCTTGCCGAAGGTCATGATCAAACGATGGGGGAGAATCGTCTCCCACATCTGTTCCATCTGCTGAATGCGATACTGGGCCGCGATGTTCCGGAACACCTCCTCGTACCAGAGGCACACCTTCCGGACCGGGTCCGCCAGGCTGACATGGAGCACATTCCGTCCCCGAAGCAGACCGTCCAGGGCCAGTTGAACGAGCAGGGAGGTCTTGCCCAGCCCGGCTCTGGCCAGAACAGCCCCGAAACCACCAACGGGCAGGATCTCCTCGTTGGGGTCATGGTCTTCGGATCCCATCGCGCGGAGGGGGTTCCGAAAAATCAGATCCTTCTTCAACATGCTGAAAAACCTTTCTCTCAAGTGGATGACGTCGGCCATTATGCGACGTGCTTCTTTCCCTCTGCCGCCTTTTTGATGAGTTCCTCGGCGATGGACTTGGGCACCTGCTTATAGGCGGAAAACTCCATGGTGAACTGGGCCTTGCCCTGGGTGGAGGATCTCAGCACCGTGGAATACCCGAACATATCGGACAACGGAACCTCGGCTTCGATGACGCACATAGGGCCTTCGTCCTGGGTTCCTAAAATGATGCCCCGTCGCTGGTTCAGGGTTCCCATGACGGCGCCCTGAAATTCGGTGGGAGTCTCCACCGTCACTTTCATGATGGGCTCGAGGATCACCGGCTTGGCCTTGTTGTATCCTTCAAGGAAAGCCCCCCGAGCCGCCGCCTGGAAGGCCATTTCCGAAGAATCCACCGAATGGGAGGATCCGTCGTTGATCACCACCTTGACATTGGCGACCGGAAAGCCCAGCTTGGGCCCCTTGGGAAGACAGTTCCGAAATCCTTTTTCACAGGCCGGAATGAACTGGGTGGGAATGGCGCCGCCCACCACCTTGTTCTCGAAGATAAAATCGGCTTCAGCGGTCGGCTCCATATAGCCCCCCACCCGTCCGAACTGGCCCGCGCCGCCGGTCTGCTTTTTATGGATGTAATTGAACTCCGCCAGTTGGGTGATGGTTTCCCGGTAAGCCACCTGGGGCATGCCGGTGTCCACATCCGCGTTATACTCCCGCCGCATCCGCTCCAGATAGACCTCCAAATGGAGTTCGCCCATGCCTGAAATGATGGTTTCATTGGTCTCGTCATTGACGTAGGTCCGGAGGGTGGGGTCCTCTTTGGTAAACCGGTTGAGGGCCTTGGACATGTTGATCTGGGCCTTGTTGTCTTTGGGGACGATGGCCAGGGAGATCACCGGCTCGGGCACGTACATGGAGGTCATGGTCAGTTCCATCCCCTGGTGAACAAAGGTGTCGCCGGACGCGCAGTCGATGCCGAACATCGCCCCGATGAAGCCGGCGGGAACCGTTTCGATCTCCTCCATCTGATTGGCGTGCATCCGGACAAGACGTCCCACCTTCACCTTTTTGCCGGTGCGGACGTTATAGATGGTATCGCCTTTGGCAAGGGTTCCCTGGTAGACCCGGACGTAGGTGAGCTGGCCGTAGGGACCGTCTTCGAGTTTGAACGCCAGGGAAACCAGGCGATCCGCGGGGTCTGAGGTCAGGGCCACCTCTTTTTCCTGGTCTGTCATTTCCAGGGCGAAGTTTTTGACCTCGTCGGGGCTTGGCAGGAACTGGACGACGCCGTCCAGAAGCGGCTGGACCCCTTTATTTTTGTAAGCCGAGCCCATAAAGACCGGCGTGATCTCCCGGGCCAGGGCCCCTTTCTTCACCGCATCGGCGATCATCGCTTCGGAAATATCCGCTTCTTCCAAGATCGCTTCGGTCAGTTCGTCGGAAAAAAGAGAGGCCGCGTCCACCAGTTCTTCCCGTCGCTCCCGGGCTTCATCCAGCAGTGTTTCAGGGATCTCCGCCTCCCGGACGATTTCACCGTTGTCGCCCTCGAAAAAAAGGGCCTTCATGGATATCAAATCGACGACGCCTTTGAAATCGGCCTCCAGGCCGATGGGGATCTGCATGGCCACTGCGTTGTGACCCAGCTTCTCTTTAAGCTGTTTGACGACGCGGAAGGGATTGGCGCCGCTCCGATCGCATTTGTTGATAAAGGCGATGCGGGGCACCCGGTACCGCTTCATCTGCTGATCCACCGTGATGGACTGGGACTGGACCCCGCCCACGGCGCACAGGACCAGAACGGCCCCGTCGAGGACCCGCAGGGCCCGCTCCACCTCGATGGTGAAATCGACGTGGCCCGGCGTATCGATGATGTTGATTTCATGGCCATTCCATTCGCAGAAGGTGGCCGCCGAGGCGATGGTGATGCCCCGTTCCCGCTCCAGCTCCATGGAATCCATGGTGGCGCCGACGCCGTCCTTCCCCTTGACATCATGGATGGCATGGATCCGTTTGGTGTAGAACAGCACCCGTTCCGTCAATGTGGTCTTGCCGGAGTCGATGTGGGCGCTGATGCCGATGTTCCTGACGTTTTTATTGCTGATCATCTTCTTCTTCACTCCCTTTTCGCTGAAGCGTCGATCCCGATCCAGGACCGTTTTTTCAGGAATAAAAAAATCCCTCATTCGGAAACCGCTCCGATAGGGATTCGCTGCCTTCCGTCATATAAACCGATATATATAATATCCATATAAAGGGTTGTCAATATATTTTATATGCCGACGGCCCGGAACGCCGAACTGAGAGGATCGGAAGATCGAGGCCGAAAGCCGCTTTATTTTTTCGGAAAATCGGGCTATGCTCACGGCGTCTCAAACTTTGAATGCTTACTTGAATCTCACGCCGGCAAGGAGGCAGTGACGACCAAAGGATAGGAAAATCGGCGACGGAATGACAACGGATCTGAAACAGGACCTCCGCCAGGGGATGGCCGCCGCCTGGCCCATCTGCCTGGGCTACGCGCCCATCGGCATGGCCTTCGGCGTCATCGCCCGGCAGGCGGGGCTGACGCCTCTTGAAATCGGGCTCATGTCGGCGCTGGTGTTCGCCGGCAGCGCCCAGTTCATCGCGGTGTCCATGATCGCCTCGGGCGCCGCGGCCCTGTCCATCGTGGTCACCACCTTCATCGTCAACCTACGCCACCTGCTCATGAGTTCGGCCCTGAGCCTGTTCGTGAAAAACGAAAAAAAGGGCCGTCTGGCCCTTTTCGCCTACGGCGTCACCGACGAGAGCTTTGCCGTCAATTTTTCCAAATACCGGGAGACTTTCTGGAACACCAACCGCTCCCTGACGGTCAACCACGCCGCCAACCTGGCCTGGATCGCCAGCACGGTGGCCGGCGGCTACGGGGGCCAATACATACCGCCCGGGGCCTTCGGCACCGACTACGCGCTGATCGCCATGTTCATCTGCCTGCTGGTCTTCCAGCTCAACGGCGCCCGATACGTCCTCGCCGCCCTCATGGCCGCCGCCCTGTCGGTGGGCCTGGCCATGATGATGCCCGGCAACCTTCATATTGTGCTGGCGTCGGTGCTGGCCGCGGCGGCGGGGGTGATCTTTCGGCGCAAATTATCTTGAACTGTGATTCTTGTGATTTTTGTGATTTATCGTGATTAACCTGTGGATATGACGAACCAAGACTATCTTTTGCTGCTCCTGGGCATGGCCCTGGTCACCTACCTGCCCCGCTGGCTGCCCCTGGCGTTCCTTTCCCGGCGGACCCTGCCGCCGGTCGTGGCGGAATGGCTGGACCTCATCCCGGCGGCGATTTTAAGCGCGCTGCTGGCGCCCATTCTGCTCACCTCCGGCGCGGATCGGCACCTGACCTTCCTTCGGCCCGAACTCTGGGTGGCCCTGCCCACCTTCCTCTTCGCCCTGAAAACCCGGTCCCTGGGCGGGACGGTGGTGGTGGGGATGGCCCTGTTCTGGCTGGCCGGAAAGCTGTTGTAGCGCCCTGCCCTTCTTAGTGGCCGCCGCAACCGCAGCCGCAGCCTTCCCCGCCGCCGCACTGGCTCATGAGCGCCATGGCCTGGACCACCTCGCGGCTGTCGGCCGGCGCCACCTTGTCCACCCGGGCGGTGACGTAGAAGGTTCCGCCCGTGGCTGAAATGGGCGGCAGCTTGGGGTTGAGGTGGCAGAAGACCTTCCCCATCTCGCCCGGACCGATGGGCGCCGCCACCTCGTCGCCGGCTTTTTTTCCCGCAAGGCTGTATTCGAAGGGGGTCAGCCCTTCCACCCCCAGCCCGAAGATAAACGACATGGGGACGGGCCCCCCGGTGAGATCCGATTCTCCCGGCGCGCTGCCGGCCCGGACCGTCAGCGCCACTTTCTTCAATCCTTCCACCGTTTCAGTGGTCATGATATTCCTTTCCTCCTTTTCACAATGAGATCGCCAGTCATTCCCTCAAAATAACGATTTTCCGACGCTTTTCAAGGGGCGGCGAACTGGCGGTACCGGGAATCGAGGATCACCACCCGGCCCCGGTCGGTGTGGCACCGGATGAGGCGGCCGATGCCCTGGCGGAGCTTGATCTCGGTCTCGTAGCGGTATCGGTTCCAGAATTCGGAGGGCGGGAGCATCCCCTTCCGGGCGGCCTGAATGGGGTCGGCGGGGGAGGGATAGGGGATCCGGGTGATGATCACCTGGGTCAGGGTGTCGCCCCGGAAATCGACCCCGTACCAGAAGGTGTCCACCCCGAACAGGACGCTTTCTTTGATGGTCCGGAAGGCGTCGCAAAGGGGCAGGGTCGGCATCCCCCGCTGCTGGACCAGCAGCGGGTGCCGGGCTCCGTCGATGGCGCCGGCGACCTGGGGGACGATGGCCTCCAGGTCGGCGTAGCTGGCAAACAGCACCAGGGTCCGCCCCCCGTTTTCGGAAATCAGCTCGGGGATCAGTTCCGTGACGGCCGCGATCCATTGGGATTTGTTGCCGTATTTGCCGTTGACCGCCCGGTCCGGCGTCACGATGGTCATCTGATCCTTCGAGAAGGGGGACGGGATGATCCGGAACCGGAACCGCTCGTCGCCGGTGTGGGCGTCGAAGGGTCCGGCGGCTCCGTCGATGCCCACGATGGACCGGAAGGTCCGGAAGCTGCCCCCGTGGCAGAGGGTGGCCGCCGTGAAGACGACGGCGTCCTTGTCGTCGTAGATGTGGTGGGAGATGAGGGGCCCCACCTCCACCGACTGGCTCATGAGGGACCAGTTCCGGCTGTAGAGGCGGCAGGTCGACACCCGGTTGTCCGCATCCAGGCAGTTCCGGATCTCCCGGGCCGCGTCGGCCGCTTCCGCCGCCTGGGCCAGGACGCTCTTGATCCGCTGAACGGTCCGCTCCTGCACCTTGAGGAGGCGGCAGACGTCCGGGTCCCGGATCCACTTCATCCGTTTGCCGATCGTCTCCAGGGGCGACAGGGCTGCGTCGAGCCGCTCCTTGATCTCCCCGAAACCCCGGGCCGGATCGTCGGCCCGAAGCTCCGCCACAACGCCGGAGGCGGCGCCGGGATACCGCGTTTCCAGGATCGTCCGCATCATTCCCAACGCCTCCCGGAGATCGGCCGCGGCCTTGAGGGTTTTGGCGGTGTCGCCGGCGGTCTTTCCGGAGGCCCGCCGCGCGATGGGCCGGAGCGTCCGTTCCAGATGCCGGACCGCCTCCCGGATTTCCCGGGAACCGACCTCCACGGCAAAGGCGTTCCTCACCGCCGCCTCGAAATGGTTGGCCTCGTCGATGACGTAGTTCCGGAACAGCCCCGTCAGCACCGGATCGTTGTCCATGAGGGCCAGCTTGTGGTGATTGGTGATCACCAGCCGGGCCGTGGCCGCCTCGGCCGTCACCACCTGGGCCGGGCACCGGTTGTGGCGGGGCGGACATCCGCTTCGGGCCGAGGCCTCGTTGCGCATGACCGCCAGGTGCGGGTCCAGCATCCGCTTGACCCGGTCGCCGGCGGCGTCGGCCTCGGCCGTGCGGAAGAGAAAAATGATGTTGACCAGATACAGCCAGGCCAGCATCCGGGCGCCGGTCATGCCCGGCTCCAGGAGATGGTCCAGCTTCCGGGCGCAGACGTAGCTCGACTTTCCCTTGAGCAGCGCCGCCGGAATGGCGTCGTAGAGGCCGGGAAAGGCGTTCCGGGTGAAGGCCAGCTCCCGGTTGAGCACCTGCTCCTGGAGCTGTTTGGTGTAGGTGGAGATGACGACCCGGGCCTGGGGGTTGCGACGCAAAAAGGCCAGGGCCGGAATCAAATACCCCTGGGTCTTGCCCGTGCCGGTGCCGGCCTCGATGGAAAGGACCGTCCCGTCGTTGAGGGCCTCGGCCACATGGCAGGCGTAATCGAGCTGGACCTCGCGGAAGGCGTAACCGCCCTTTGACAGCCCGCGGAAAAGGGCGGCCAGTTCGTCCCGCCCGACTTTTATGAACGACCCGCCGTCCGGCGTCTTGCGCGGAACCGGCGCGGCCTTTTCCAGAAACCGGCGCCAGCCCTCGGCGTCCGGAAGGGCGCAGGGGTTGAAGAGCCCGCCGAAATACGACTGGAACCGGCGCGCCAGATGGACCAGCGCATCCCCGAAAAGAGTTTCGCTGTGGTTCAGGTAAAACCGGAGGGCCGGGGCCTTGGGGTTGAGCCCGTCATTGAGGATCGTCCCGCAGATGTGGCGCACCAGGTCCTTTCCCAGGGCCGCCATTTCCTCAGCGGAAAACCCGACCCGGTCGCGCTCTTTCCCGGCCAGATGCTCCCAGATCCGCCGGGGCGTGTGGGACGGCAGGTCGGGGAGGAAATATTCGGCGGCGAATCCGAGATCGATGAATCGAATTTCCGGGAACCGCTCCCGGACCACCGCCAGCCCCCCGGACAGGTCGAACAAAAAGACGCAGGAGACGCCGGCCCAAAAGGCCCCGAGTTCGCGCCAGGCCGCTTCAGGCGACGCTCCTTTGCCGACGGCCGGGGCGGACAGCCCCGACCGGCGCCGGTCCCGCTCCGCAAAGTGCCCGTACCGGACGACGGCATGGCAGGACCGCTCTGCGCCCCCGGAATCGAGGCGGAGGGCGGCCGTCTCGTAAACCCGGTTGCCGCGGTCCGCCCGCACCCCGCAATGGAGGTGAAGGAACCCGATGTCTCCGATCCCGCCCAAATGGGACGTCAGCATCCCCGCCCTCTCGAATCGCTTCCCATCATTCTCATGGGGTTGGACTTATCCGATTTTCAAGGGATTGACAAGCCAAACCCGCGCGGCTATAAGGCAAAGCGCTTTTTTCCAACTTAAACCGCACGGGTTGATAGACGTTGACAAACCAGGGGGATGATCCTATTATTTTACCCAAAAAATTCGACCCATTGAGGAGATAATCGGCCATGCCCATCTATGAATTTTTCTGCACCGACTGCAACACCATCTTCAACTTCTTCTCCAGGACCATCAACACCGACAAAGTTCCCGCCTGTCCCAAATGCGACAACCCCTCCCTGAGCCGGCAGGTTTCCCTGTTCGCCGTCACCGGGCGGGCGAAGGAGGAAGGCGATGACGACCTGCCCTT
This sequence comes from Desulfobacteraceae bacterium, assembly GCA_011390065.1. Classification (GTDB taxonomy): domain Bacteria; phylum Desulfobacterota; class Desulfobacteria; order Desulfobacterales; family JAABSP01; genus JAABTD01. Next base: position 39,694 of record JAABTD010000008.1, on the reverse strand, counting down.
CGATGAATCCAAAATGGAACAGGCCATGCACGTTCTGGAGCGGGAAGCCGGCAACATCGACGAGAACGACCCCCGCCAGGCCGCCAACCTGATGCGGAAGCTGTCGGACATGACCGGCATCCAGCTCGGCGGGGGCATGGAAGGGGCTCGGGCGCGGATGGAACGGGGCGAGGACCCGGACGCGATCGAAGAGGAGATGGGCGACCTGCTGGAGTCCGAGGACCCGTTCATTCTGCCGGGCCAAAAAGGCCGGGCGGCCCGAGCCCGGAAGCCGGCCCCCTTCCGGGACGAAACCTTGTACGACCTCTAAGTTGAATCACAGTTCAAAACAGTTCATGAACAAGGAAAGCGCCATGGGAAAACAAAGAAATCCTCGACCGTATCGAAGTCGTTCAGGGCGACATCACCTGGATGAAGGTGGAATTTTCCGGCGCCGGCTGCATGTTGACAAATCTATTTGAATGGGTATTGTATGATCAGTTTCGGCCGACCTGATCGGCCTTATCTTTTATCTTCAAGGAGGCGTTTATGATCGAGGTAACACCCGAAGCCACAAAGCAGATCTCTGAATATTTCACAGGCAAAGAGGTCGCTCCCATCCGGATCTTTCTCAACGAAGGCGGGTGAGGCGGTCCCTCGCTGGCCATGGCTCTGGATGAGCCGAAAGAGAGCGACAAAGAGTTTGACATCGATGGCTTCAAATACATTGTTGACCAGGATTTCTACGAGAAAATCCAGCCCGTCAAAGTGGATTTCAATTATTTCGGGTTCAAGGTTTCTTCCGACATGGATTTCGGCGCCGGCGCCAGCTGCACCAGTTGCGGCACCACCGGCGCCTGCTGCTGATCCGCCATCCCGGATGGCGATTCCACAGCAATATCAAAAGCAGCATCCCAAGGGGTGCTGCTTTTTTTATTGGGGCGCCGGACGCTCATCGATGATATAATGTATAAAAGGATGCTGACATGACGCGGATCGATTATCGCATAGAGGACACGGTAGCGCTGATCACACTGAATGATGGCGAAAACCGATTCAACCCCGATTTTATCCAGGCCTTCGTCGATGTGCTGGACGCCGTTGAAAATGACGCCGATGCCGCCGCCTTGGTGGTCGCCTCTTCCCACGAAAAAATCTTTTCCAACGGCATCGACCTGGAATGGCTGGCCCCGGTGATCCAGCGAGGGGACATGGCGACCGCCAAAGACTTCTTCTACCGCCTCAACACCCTCTTCAAGCGGACCCTGACGTCGCCCCTGCTCACGGTGGCCGCCATCAGCGGCCATGCATTTGCCGGCGGCGCCATCTGGTGCTGCGCCTTTGACTTTCGCCTCATGCGAACCGATCGGGGGTTTTTCTGTTTTCCTGAAATCGACCTGGGCATCCCGTTTCTGCCCGGTATGCAGGCCCTTTTGGGCCGGGCCATCCCCCGATATAAAATGGAGGAGATGATCCTGACGGGCGTGCGGCTGACGGCCGAAGAATGCAAGACCCACCACATCGTCTCCGACGCCTGTCATGGGAACGAACTGATGGATCGTGCACTGGCGTTTGCCGGAATGCTCAACAAGAAGCGGCCCATTGTCAAGGAGTTCAAAACCCGACTTTATAAGGACATTGTCCATGCCATCGATGTGGCGGACATCCCTTACATCGAATCGGAAGAGTTTCATATCGGATAACACCGCACGGGGGACGGCCTTCGGCGCGCAATGAAAGGGGGCGGAGATGAAGATATTAATCACCGGCGGTTCGGGCTTCGTCGGATCCCATCTGTCGCGACATCTGCTGAAACACGGCCATGAGGTCACGGCCCTGGGAACCCGTCCGGAGTTCGATGGTCCCGGCCACGACAATTTCCATTATATCTCCGCTGACGCGGCCAAAGAAGGCGACTGGCAGAAGATCGTCGGGGATATGGATGGCGCGGTCAATCTTGCCGGGCGGTCCATTTTCACGCTCTGGACCGACAGCGTCAAACAAGAGATCTACGACAGTCGGATTTTCACCACCCGGAATCTGGTGGCCGCCATCCCTGATGGCAAACCCTTTGCCCTTTGCAGCACATCCGCGGTAGGGCTTTACGGCGACCGGGGCGACGCGCTGCTGACCGAAGAAAGCGACCCCGGCGACGATTTTCTCGCCCGGCTTGCCGTCGACTGGGAGAAAGAGGCCCGCCAGGCTGAAACCAAAGGCGCGCGGGTGGCCCTTATGCGCTTCGGCATCGTGCTGGAAAAGGGCGGGGGGGCCATGGCCAAGATGATCCCCGCGTTCCGCGCCTTTGCCGGCGGCCCGATAGGAGACGGCTCCCAGTGGTTCCCCTGGATTCACATGGCCGACCTGACAGCGGCGGCTCGATTTATACTGGAGACGCCCTCGGCAGAAGGCCCCTTCAATTTCACGGCGCCCTACCCGGTCCGGAACCGGGAACTGGTCAAAACCCTGGGCCGCGTTCTGAATCGTCCGGCAGTGTTCCGGGTCCCCGGATTCCTGCTGAAGACGTTTCTGGGCGAGTTCGGCAAAGTCCTTATGAGCAGCCAGCGGGCCGTTCCGGAGGGACTCACTGCCGAGGGGTATCGCTTCCGGTATCCGGACCTGGAAACCGCACTGCTCGATATCGTCAACGGATAAGGAGCGCCATTTTGGCCCGATGCCGGATGTGCGGGAAGGAAACCATCGGGGCGGCGACCTGCATCGAAAGCCGGTTTCTCATTGAAGGCAGGGCCTACGCCCCCATCCCTTATCCTGAAAAACCGCACACGGTGTTTCAACCGGCCCAACGCCGCTGCCCATCCTGCAATGTGAAGCCGGGCGGCTTCCACCATGTGGGATGTACGGTGGAACGGTGCCCCAGGTGCGGCGATGTCTGGATCTTCTGTCGGTGTCAGGGATGGAAATCTCCAATGCGCAAACGCCGGAGAACGGCCTGCAAAATTATCCCTTTTCCGGGTTAGCGGCCCGGTTGGATGTGGAGGTGCACAAATGATCGTCTGGATGATGGTCGGGGCGGGGGCCCTGGTCGGAGGACTGCTCCTGTGGCGTCTTCTGTCGCAACCGAAATCGTCGGAAGAAAAACCGGTGCGGTTCGTCTGCAAGGAGTGCGGCGAAACCCATTGCAACTGTTATCGGGAAGATGAAACATCCTGACGGAAAACGGAAAGGAGAAGGCATGACGAATCTCATGGAGATCATCAAGGAAAGACGCAGCATCCGAAAATACGAGGAAACGCCGATTCCCGAAGACGCCTTGAATCGCGTCCTGGAAGCCGTCCGATGGTCTCCCTCCTGGGCCAACACCCAGTGCTGGGAGGTGGTGGTGGTCAAGGACCCGGCCATGAAGGAAAAGCTTCAGGAGACCATTGCCCCGAAAAATCCCGCCACCAAGGCCATCAGCGGCGCGCCCGCGGTCCTGGCCCTCTGCGGCAAGCTGGGGACCTCGGGGTTTTATAAAGATCAGGTCACCACCAAATTCGGCGACTGGTTTCTCTTCGACATGGGACTGGCCACCCAGAGCCTCTGCCTGGCCGCCCATAACGAGGGGCTGGGAACCGTCATCGTCGGCTTGTTCGATCACGACAAGGCGAAAGCCGTGCTGAGGGTCCCCGACAGCCATGAAGTGGTTGTGCTCATCCCCATGGGGTTTCCGGCCAAAACATCATCAGTCCCCAAACGCCGGGAAATCGACGAGTTCACCCACCACGACCGGTTCTGACGTCGGCGCCGGACCAGGGAAACGTCGCCATGCGATATCCGCCTTACATCGAAGCCGATTTCGAATTTCCGGATTTTTACCGGATCCGCGTGACCCGCCGGAGCGATCCCCTTCCCGACGCGTCGGCGGCTGTGGAAACGGCCATGACGGCGGCCCTGAAAAAACACCCCGTCTCCCCGGGCGATACAGTGGCCGTGGGGGTCGGCAGCCGCGGGATCACCCGCCTGCCGGAAATGGTGCGAGCGGTCTGCGACTGCCTGAAAGCGTCGGGGGCCCGACCCTTCATTCTGCCTGCCATGGGCAGCCACGGCGGGGCGACGGAAACCGGGCAGGCGGCGGTGCTGGCATCTCTGGGCGTTACCGAATCGGCCTGCGGCGCGCCGATTCGGTCCAATCTCTCGGTCCGGCGGATCGGGACCGCCCTGGAGGAAATGCCGGTCCTGTTCTCGGCAGACGCCCTGAACGCCGACCACGCCGTCTGCATCAATCGGATCAAGCCCCACACCAAATTCAAGGCCCCTGCCGAAAGCGGGATCTTGAAAATGCTCTGCATCGGCATGGGCAAACATGAAGGGGCGCTGGCCTTCCATCGCTGCGCCCTGAAATTCGGTTTCTTTCCCCTGCTGTCGGCCGTCGGCGATACGGTCGTCCGGGAGAGCAATTTCCGCTTCGGGATCGCGGTGGTGGAGGACGGTCATGACCAGCCGACCCACATCGAAGCCCTGATGCCGCCGGACATCCTCTCACGGGAAGAGGCCCTGCTGCGGATGGCCGAAGATCACCTGCCCCGTCTGCCGGCGCGAACCGCCGACGTGCTGGTGATTGGAAAAATCGGCAAGGAGATCTCCGGGGCGGGCATGGATCCCAACATCACGGGCCGGGCCTACGATCTGATGGAGAGCGATTTTTCGGGGATGTTCAATGCCGCACGAGTGGCGATCCTGAACCTGTCGGAAGGAAGCAAGGGCAACGCCATCGGATTGGGAAACGCCGACATCATCACCGAAAAAGTCTGGCAGGCCATGGATTATGAGGCCACGGTGATGAACGCGCTCACCGGCGTCTCCCTGCGCAAGGCCGCCATCCCGGTGCGGCTGCCCACTGATCGAAAGGCCATTCAGGCCTGCTTCACCACCATCGGCCCCAAGGCGCCGGAGACGGTGCGGGCCTTCATCATCCGGGACACCCGACATCTGGCCGACATCTGGGCCAGCCCGGCGTTGAAGAAGGAGATCGCAGCGGCGCCGGGAGTGGAGATCCTCGAATGCAGTCCCCTGCCCTTTGATGAGGCCGGGAACCTGTTGCTTTTCGAATAACGTATCAGGGTCCGAGCGCGTCCTGCCAGCGCGTCAGCAACGGGGCCGGGGTCAGCGGTCCCAACCCGTTTTTCTCCAGAAACCCGAAGATGTCGCACCGATTCCCCTGGGACCACCACCTTTTCAGAAGATCTCCCGTCTCGGCCTGGAAAAACCATCGATTTCCGAACCGGGCCTTTAGCGTCTCCTCCATCATGGCCGCCCCCATCCAGCCCAGCATATAGTCGAGGCTGTAGAATTCGGGGACCAGGTCGAAGAGGTGGGATTCGGGCTGGTGATAGAAGCCGGTATGTCGGGCCATGAGATCGGCATAGGGACGGCCGTCGGCCAGATCCGTGCCGGAAAACATCTCGTATTCCGAGATGAACTTGGCCGCATACCGGCGAAACGCCGAGAGATCCCGGAGGGTCCGGTGATAGCCGAGGGCCGCGGCCGTCCTCTCGTCGCACCCCATGACCTCCGTAAGAAACGGCCGGGACAGGACGGCGCGTTGAAGTAGGAAGGCGAAGGCCTCGGAGAGGCTGAAGGAGGTGGCCATGTTCCGGTCCACGGCGGGGAGCGCCGGCGAGGTGTAGACCGCCGAGAGACCATGGCCCAGCTCGTGAAACAGGGTCTCCAGATCGATCCACCCGCCTTCGGGCCGCATCAGCACATGGATTTCCTCCGGCACTTTCAGGAAAAAACTCATGCCTTGGGCGGTTTTTTCGGTTTCGGCCCCCAATTCGAGCCGGAGATTGGGCAAGGCCGCGAAATCGATGCCCCATTTTTCAAAAAACAGGAGATATGCCCTCAGATCGGAAGCAGGATATCGATCGTCGAATTCCTCCAGACACAGCAGTTTGATGCTGTCGAACCGGTTGAGATCCGATAGGGGCCGGTTGAACCGGCGGCGGGTCCATGCCGCCATGACGGGGAAATAGACGGCGTCGGTCTTTTCCAGCAATTCTCCGGCCAGAGTGTAAAACCGCTCGTAATCGATCCCTTTTTTCCGACCGCAATAATCGAGGTAGTTTGCAAATCCCAGTTCCCCGGTCAGCATCTCCAGGACAAGGGTCCAGTAATTGAGGGCAAAGGGCTTGAGAAATTTGCAGAGGGGGCCGGTTTCTTTCTGGAGGATCCGGCGGGTCTCAAAAGTGCTTGATTTCTGGCACCAGGGGATGATCTCCCCGAACGTGATCCGCTCACCGTTGACCACGGCCCTGGCGCCGCGCATCCAGGTCCGCATCTCCAGCTCGTGGGGCAGCATGGTCCGCTGGAGATAATGGTCGATCAGGGCGTGTTTGAGGCGGGATCGATACATCGTCGACGCGCCGTCGTCGGGCGAGGCGTCGATGACCGCAAGGTTCTCGATGCGGAGGAGATCCCCTTCCTCGTCGTAAATTCGGTAGCCGTTTTTGGGCGTTGAAACGCCCCGCCAGAGGTCCAGGGCGTCGGCGCTCCACCGGTAGTTGAGGTCGAGAAGCCGGGCCTCAAGTTGTGTCGGATCCATCGCGCCTCGCTACCTGGTTGTCGTCCAGGAGTTTCTCCAATGTCTCGTAGGGTTGGGCCCCCACCAGCCGCCGGCCGTCGAGGATGAAGGTCGGGACCGCCGTAACGCCCAGTTCCCGGGACCGGTTCCAGTCGGCGTCCACCGCCGCACGGTATCGGCCATCTTCCATCGCCCGACGGGCCTCCTCTCCGGAGAGGCCCACCGCTTCGGCCAAATCCGTGAGCACGTCCATCTTGGCGATGTTTTTCCCTTCCGCGAAATAGGCGTGGAAGGCGGCGTGGTGGAATGCGTCCCCTCTTCCCTTCTCCTCGGCCCATTTTCCCAGCTCCTGGGCCTTGCGGCTGTTGTAGATCACGGTTCGGTCGCCGAAAGCCAGTCCCAGGTCCTCGGCCGTCCGCCGGAGCCGGTCGAGCATGGCCGGGATGTCCACCGGCCGGCCGGCGAACAGGTCCTCCAGGGACCGCCCTTCCTCCGGCGTTTCGGGGTGGAGGGGAAAGGCGACCCAGTGAACATCGATCTCGAATTCGGTTTTCAGTCTCTCAACACGCCCGGTGATGAAATAGCACCAGGGTCAGATATAGTCCGAAAAGATTTCCAGCGCCGCGGGATCTGTCATCTATGTCTCCTTTGGAATGCATGAAAAATAACACCCCCCATTTTGGACCGGGTAACCGTAGGGGCGAAAAATTTTCGCCCCTACCCGCTCCCCACAAAAACAGGGGGTCAACAGGTCAGGTGAAAGCCGCCGGCGACATTTTTTCCCTCGTCCAGCAGCCGGTTGAAGGTCTCCACGGCCGAGCCTGTATTTTCGGCGACCAGCTCGATCCCCGCTTCCCGGATCTTGTCCGCCACCGAATCCGGAACGGCCATGTTGCCGGAATTGCCTTTGCCGATCACCAGGATATCGGGATCGGCCGTGAGGATGTCCTGGATGTCGGCCGCAGCCAGCCGGTGCCCGCTGTTCCGCCACCAGTCGGGGACCACCTCGCCGTCGATGACCTTGATGTCGTCGGTGTAGGTTTTGCCTTTGGCTTCGATGCTGCCAAAACGATAGTTTTTCAACATGACGGATTATCCAATCCCTTTCCCCATGGAAAAGGCCTCGCCGATGATGGCGCCGACGCCGTAGTATTTGCGGGATTCGGGGGCGAAGAGCATGGGCTGGATTTTTTCCATATCCGGCAGACCGTCGTCCCCCAGCACTTCGGGGTCGGCCTTGACGTCCATGACCTCCCCCACGAACTGGGTGTGGAGGCCCAACTCGAAGGCGTGGCGCAGTTCGCATTCCAGCACCACGGGAAATTCCGCCACGTAAGGGGCGTTGACGAGATCGCTTTGGGCCGCCGTCAGCCCGGATCTGGCGAATTTATCGGTGTTTTTCCCGGAAGCCATGCCGAAGAAATCCGCCTCTTTGGCGTGGGCCGTCGAGGGGATGCTGATGGTAAAAGCCCGGTTGCCCTCGATGCCGGCATAAGAGTAGGTCGCCTTCCGAAGGGCGACCATCACGCAGGGGGGCTTGGAACAGCAAATCCCGCCCCAGGCGGCGGTCATCACGTTGGGATGCCCCTTGTCGTCGTAGGTCCCCACCACCAGAACGGGGGCGGGGTAGAGAAGGGTCTTGGCGCCGATGGATTTTTTCATGGAATGCCTCCTGTGGTTCCGCTGCGATTCATGTCAATTGAAAACCGACCGTGTCTCCATTCAGTATACATGGCCGGCCGCGTCAGCGCAAACTTTCCCCCAGCATTTCCCGGGCCGGGTCGAGGATCTCGGGGTCGTCGTATTCCATAAACCGGCCGCTCCATTCCACGGGCGCCCGCAGCGCCAGCCATGCCATGGACCGGGCCGGGATCTCCGGCGGCGCCAGCTTCCCCTCCGCCTTCAGATTCTGGAAGTAATCGGTTTTGTCGGGGTCCATGTTGCCGGGCCCCTTCTCCCGGATCACGCCCTGCATTTGGGTATCGACCACCCCCGGTCGGAGGGAAATGGCCGTCACATCAGGTTCTTCCACGGCCAGCACCCGGGTGAAATGGGTCAGGCCCGCCTTGGCCGCGCAGTAGGCGCTCCATCCGGCCACGGCGTTGACCGCAGCGCCGCTGCTGACATTGACGATCCGGCCCCGGCGCTTGCGGAGAGGAGCCAGGACGGCCGATATCATGTAGAAAGAGCCCATCAGATTCACTTCGATGTTGTGCCGCCAGGCGCCCACATCCGCCATCCTTACAGGGACCACCGGTTCGAGGATCCCGGCGTTGTTGATCAGGCCGTCCAGGCGGCCAAACCGTTCCAGGACCTGCTCAGTCACATGGATGCAGGATGCAGGATCTGATACATCGGCAGGAAGGGTCATGGAATCCCCGCCGTGTTGGGCCAGATCCGCAGCCACTTCATCGAGGGCTGTCTGATTCCGGGCCGTCAACGCCACGGCGGCGCCGGCCCTGCCGAGCCACCGGGCCGCCTCGGCCCCCATGCCCCGGGATGCGCCGGTCACGATCACAACAGGTCGCTCACTCATTTCCTCCCCCTCTCCTATTGAATGATTTTTACAGAAGATGTATAGAATGGGCTTCATATTGAGGTTTATCCGTCAATTCACCATACCATGGAAAATAGTTTGAACTCAATGGAATTCAATAAAAAAGTAGATCGGGAATCGATGGCTTCGAAAGCAAATGCACGGATACTCGTGATCCAGCGCGACAGGACCGCCGCAAAGGCGACGGCCTCCATGCTGAGGGACTTGGGGTTCGGCCCGGTCAGCGCCGTCTTTTCGCCCGAAGAGGCCATATCGGCGGATCCCCCGGATCTGGCGCTCATGGATGCCGGGTTCTGTATACAGAAAGAAGGGGACTCCCCCGCCGACCGCATCCGAAGACGATTCGATATCCCGGTGATCTTTCTTTCGCCCCCCTCCGATTCGGCATCATTCCCCTTTGAATCGATGCCGCCGCTGGCGTGCATTTCCCAACCGATCCGGGAAGTGGAACTGCTGCCCGCCATGGAAGTGGCCCGGTGTCGCCATCGACTGGAAAAACGCGTCCACCAGTGCGAATCCCAGTTAAAAACGCTGATGGAAACAATCCCCTATGGGCTTCTGGAACTCGATCTTTCCGGGACCATCCGAACGGCCAACATCGCGCTTCAGGAAATCACCGGATACGCCCCCGACGCCCTCGTGGGCCGGCGCCCATGGGATCTGTTGCCGGAGGATCGCGCGGAAAGGGGACAGTTGAAGGCTCTCCTGGAAACAATGGCCGCCGGTCGCGCCGCCTCCTGCTCCTGGACCGGTTCGATTCTGGCCCGCAACAGAGAAGTCATTCACGTCAAACTGGACTGCAACCCGAAGCTGGACGAGGAAGGGGTCTTCGAAGGCGCGGTCTGTGCGATGGCGGACATCACCGAACGACAGCGCGGTGAAGAGCAGTTGAGACGGCACACAGCCTGTCTGGAAGTCCTGGTGGACTTAACCCAGAAGGGACAGATGGCCCCCGGGGAAATGGCCCGCTACATCCTCGAAAACGCACTTGAATTCTCAGGATCGACCATCGGCTTTGTGGGGTCGGTCAGCGAAGACCAGTCCGCCATCCATGTCTTCAGCTGGTCGTCCGAGGTGATGGCCTCCTGCGGCGTCCACGATTCGGAGTTAAAGTTTTCCACGGCAACAGCCGGGATCTGGGGGGAAGCGATCCGCAGTCGTCGGCCCGTCCTGGTCAACAATTACGCCCAGTATTCCCATCGAAAAGGGCTGCCGGAGGGCCATCTGGGCCTGAAACGGGTCATGGCCATCCCCATTATGGAAGGGGGGCGGGTGATGATGGAAATCTCCGTCGCCAACAAGCCGGACCCCTATACCATGGCCGATATGAATCAACTTCAGATGCTGGTGGACGGCATGTGGCGCCATTTGAAAGACGCCCGGCATCGGGAGCGGCTGGTCCGGGCCAAAGAAGACGCCATCAAAGCCAACCGCGCCAAGAGCGCCTTTCTGGCCAATATGAGCCATGAAATCCGGACGCCCATGAACGCCATCATCGGCATGACCGACCTCACCCTCGACACCGACCTGGATTCAGAACAGAGGGACAACCTCGGAATGGTCAAACAATCTGCTCATCACCTTCTGGACATTATCAACGATATTCTGGATATTTCTCGAATCGAATCCGGCCGTGTGGAATTGGATGAAAACTGTTTCGAGCTTCGCCCGGGATTCGATCGTTTAATGCGGTCTCTTCTTCTTCCGGCCCGGGAAAAAACCATCGAATTGACATGGCGCATCGAGCCCTCGGTTCCGACCATGCTGTTGGGAGATGAGCGCCGCATCCGCCAGATCATCTACAACCTGGTCAGCAACGCCATCAAATTTTCAGACAAAGGCGTTGTCAGCGTGACGGTGTTGAGAAAGACGGAAAACGACGGAAAACAGGCCCTCCTCTTCCGTGTGGCGGACGACGGGGTCGGCATCCCGCCCGAAAAACTGGACCAGGTTTTCGACCCGTTTTATCAGGTGGACGCCTCCATCACGCGCCAGTTCGGCGGCACCGGTCTCGGGCTCACCATATCCCGCCAACTAGCGGAAAAAATGGGGGGCGTCATTCAAGTGGAAAGCGTTTACGGCAAGGGGTCGACGTTCAGCTTTTACCTTCCCCTGAACAGCAGGATCGAGGATGCCGAACCCGGAGACGATCGGGAGACCGGGGCGGGGGGCTCGGAAGGCAACACGCCCGAAAAGAGGTTGCACATCCTGGTTGTAGAAGACAACCCCTTCAACCGGAAAATGGCCACGCTGTTTCTGGAAAAACAGGGGCATTCCGTATCCACCGTCCAAAACGGCAAAGAAGCCCTCCATGCCCTGGAAAGGACGTTTTTCAACATCGTCTTCATGGACGTCCAGATGCCGGAGATGGACGGCATCGACGCCACCAAAGCGATCCGGGAACGGGAAAAGGCCACCGGCGAACACACCCCCATTATCGCCATGACCGCCCATGCCATGAGCGGGGACCGGGAGATATGCCTGACCGCCGGCATGGACGATTATATTGCCAAACCGATCGATTTTCCGAACATGCGACGCATTCTCCAAAAATTTGCAGGTCCCGCGCCGACGGCCGGATCGGATGATGCCCCTTGACGACAGGCGACAATCGCGTTATTGCACTGCCTCTATAACGTTGACATCAGATCGGCTGGAGAGGGAATGAACCCGGAAACAATCAAAGCCAATTGCCTATTGCTGCTGACCGCCGCCATTTGGGGTTCCGCTTTTGTCGCGCAACGGGTGGGCATGGATCATGTGGGGCCTTTCACCTTCAACGGCGTACGATTCGCCCTGGGAAGCCTGTCTCTCCTTCCTTTGATGGCTTTCAATCATCTCCGGCGAAAAGGACGTCAAACGGATCCCCCTGCCGCCGGCGCCGGGACCCTTCTTTCCGGCGGCATTATCGCCGGGCTGGCCTTGTACTTCGGGGCCTCCCTCCAGCAGGTGGGGCTGGTCTACACCACGGCGGGAAAAGCCGGCTTCATCACCGGTCTTTACGTGGTGATCGTGCCGATCATGGGATTGATCTGGCGCCAGCGGCCCGATCTGGGGACCTGGATCGGGGCGGTTCTGGCCGCCTGGGGCCTTTACCTGTTGAGCATCACCCAGGGGATTTCCATCGCCTTCGGCGATTTCCTGGTGCTGATCGGTGCATTTTTCTGGGCGGCCCATGTTCACATCCTGGCTCGGTTCTCCCCCCGGGTCGATGCCGTTCAACTGGCCTTTTGCCAGTTCGTGGCCTGTTCACTGATCAGTCTGATCACCGCCGCGGCGACGGAGACCATCGCCCTGGAAGGGCTCCGCCTGGCGGCGGTCCCGATCTTCTACGGGGGCGTCGGCTCGGTGGGCGTGGCCTATACCCTTCAGGTGGTGGCCCAGCAAAAGGCCCATCCGACCCATGCAGCCATCATCCTGAGCCTGGAAGCCGCATTCGCGGCTCTGGCGGGGTGGATGATCCTGGGTGAGACGCTCTCCTTGCGCGGCCTGACAGGGTGCGCATTGATGCTGGGAGGCATGCTTCTCTCCCAGTTTCAAATCCGACTCGGTTTTTTTGCGGGCGCTGCGCGTCGCCCCTGACCATTGGCCGGTCAGGATTTTATGATGAACAACTCCGCATGAGGAGAAGGTGATGCGGTCGTTTTTGGTGGTCACAGCAGCAGACAACGCATACGATCTGATCCGACAATCCCTTCTGTCGGTCGGCAATCGCATTGAACGGGCAGGGCATCTGGCAGGGGCCAGAGAAAAGCTGCACCACCGCCGTTACGACATCGTGATGCTGGATCTCGAAATGTCGGAGTTGACCCGTCCGGAACGACCTGTCAAGGAGACGCTGCAATTCTTCTGGGACATCTATCCGGCCATGGAGATTGTGGTGATATCGTCACGGGAACGGGTCCGACTGGCCTTTCAGGCCGTCAAGGCGGGGGCCAGGGATTACCTGTCCCTGCCTCTGGATCCGGAAGAGATAAGATTTGTGATCGAAACCATACAGAATACCGTCCTTCTCCAATCGGAACTGGATTATCTCAGGGGACAGTTCTGGAAAGCCGACAGCCTCTGCCTCGTGCAGACCAAATGTGCGATCATGAAGGGGGTCTACGAAAAAGTGCGGTCTGTGGCCCCCACCAACACCATCGTCTTGTTAACGGGGGAGACCGGCACCGGCAAGGGCGTCCTGGCGCGTCTCATCCATCGCCATAGCCAGCGCGAGAACGCCCAGTTCATCAGCGTCCACTGCGGCGCCATCCCCGACACGCTGCTGGAAGCCGAATTGTTCGGCCACGAAAAAGGCGCTTTCACCGGCGCCGTCAAGCGCAAGCTGGGAAGATTCGAAATCGCCCGGAACGGGACCATTTTTCTGGACGAGGTGGGCACCATCACGCCGGCGGCTCAAGCCAAACTCCTGCAGGTGCTCCAGGACCATACCTTCAGCCGTCTCGGGGGTGAAGAGATGCTCGAAAGCAACGCCCGGGTCATCGCCGCCACCAACGAGAACCTCCGGGAAATGAGCCGGGAAGGGTCGTTTCGGAAGGACCTCTACTATCGCCTGAATGTCTTCCCCATCGAGATTCCGCCGCTCAAGCAGCGGCGGGAAGATATCCCACTGTTTGTGGAGGTGTTCCTGAAACGGCTCAACCGGGATATCCAGAAGGATATCCGGGAAGTCCATCCCCATGTGATCGAGGCGATGAAGGAGTATGACTGGCCGGGCAATATACGGGAACTGGAAAATCTCGTCGAAAGGGCCTATATCCTGGAAACGTCTCCGGTGCTCACCCCGGAAAGCTTTCCCGCAGAACTGTTCGCCCGGGAGGCCGGCGCCTGGATGCCTGTGGACGCCTCAGCCCCCCTTGCGGACGCCCGCCGAGCCGCCGTGGAGGCCTTCGAGCAGCAATATCTCATGGATCTCCTGTCCCGGAACCGGGGCAAAATCAACCGCTCCGCCACGGAAGCCGGCATCAGCACCCGTCAGCTCCACAAACTCCTTCTCAAGTACGATATCCAGAAAGAGGCGTTCAAAAGCTGAAAGCGCAGGTCGGCGGGTCCGCGTCAGAGGATTGCGGCATCATCCAGAGCGACATGGTCCCCGCGGACGATGATGAGGCCCTGTTCACCGGCCCGGGTCAGAACCTCCTTCACCCGGGAACCCGGGAGACCCAAGTCATGAGCGATCTCCTGAACCATCTCCATCAGAGGGGCCAAGGCCGCTTTCCGCCCATTTCCTGCGCGGTATCTCAGGAGGAGGCGGAGCTGCTTGATGATCACGCCGGTTGGGTCGGCGGCGGCATGGGGATGGATGTTTTCATTGGCAATCCGGAGCCGGTCGGTCAATGTGGCAACGATCTTTTCCATATAGGGCGGCAGCTTCTTGAGGTTCTGGGTCAGCAGATGCTGCGTCAGCACGGCCGCCTCGGTCTCCTCCAGGGCCTTGACCCCCGCCGAGCGGGGCGCCTGCGCAATCAGCGACATTTCGCCCACAATGTCTCCGGGACCGAGGGTGGAGAGAACAACGGCGCCCTCCCCCGTCCCTTTGACGACCTGGACTTTGCCGCTCAGGATGAGGTAGGCTTCGTTTCCGACCTCCCCTTCCGTCATGAGCGTCTCGCCGGCGGCGAAACGCTTTTTCTCCTGTCGGGACCATTTGCCGGCGATGAGGTCGTCGATATCCTCGCCCATCGCCTCCACCGTCTCGTACCGGTCGGCTTTGTCGGCGGCCATGGCTTTGAGGATGATCCGGCAGATCTCTTCCGGAATCTGGCGTTCCGGCGTTCTGCGGTCGGGCGGGATCAGGTCGACGTTCCGGGCCTTCTCAAAAACCGCCTGGATGCTGCCGCCGAAATAAGGCGGGGTCAGGGTGAACGCATGGTACATGGCGGCGCCCAGCAAAAAAATATCCGTTTGCTTATCCAGGCCGGCCCCTACGCCCATCACCTGTTCCGGCGCCATATAGACCGGAGAGCCCTTTATAACGTCGTCGTCGCTTTTGAGGATGCCGAGAAAGTCCTTGATCAGCTCCCGCTGTCCGGGATCGGGTTCTTTGTCCGGATCGCCGATGTAGCGCGCAAGGCCCCAGTCCATGAGGAGCACCTCTCCGTATTGCCCGACCATGATGTTGTGCGGCTTGATGTCCTGATGGATAATGTTTTTGGAATGCGCGTAAGAGACGGCGTCGCACACCTTTCTGAAAATGCTCAGAAGGGGGTAAGTGGTAAAGGTTTCGAGGGCTTCGGGATCCCCTGACCGGAGTCGATCGAGGATCTCGTTGAGGGCTTCCCCCTGGGCCAGCTTCATGGTAAAGTAAACGCCTTCATCCTCGGTCAGTCCCAGTTCGTGGACCGGGATAACGTTGGGATGCTCCAGCAATCCGGTAATCTTGGCCTCGGCGATAAACCCGGTCAAGGCATCCTCCCGGTTTTTGAAAGCCGGCAGAACCACCTTCATGGCCGAAGTGCGCTGGAGATCCTGATCCAGCACTCTGAGGATCGCCCCCATGCCGCCGGCCACCAGCTTCCCCAAAAAACGATATTTGCGGTCCCCGTGATTCTTGGCCACCAGACGGCGGAAAAAAAACTTTTCCGTATCCGTGGCTGAAAAATCTTCGGGCCCTGCATCCGGCTGGACGCCCATGGCCTCCCGTGAAATGGCAACCGTCTCCTGGTGCATGTCTTCGAGGGTTCTCACCGTCACGTCGTTTTCGACGTCATAGGTTTCCCGGGGAAGCGCCACCGTAGCCTGGTAGTCGTCCACGGATTCGCCGGACCGGTCGCCGACGAATGGCGTCTCTTCCCTTTTGGAAAGCACCACGGTTTCCTGGTAGGGGGTGTCCTGACCGCTGGCGCGAACGTCGTCTGTCGCGTCGTCTTTGGTCGATTTTCCCATCTCGTCTTTTCCTTGGATTTAGATCGGCGTTTTCAGTCGATATAACCCGCCACCGTTTCTCTCGGCACTTTATGGGGAACGATGTGGATGCCGATGAAGCCGCCGGCGAGGGTCAACTGGAGTGGCGCGCCGTCCCTCAACAGCACCATGCCGACGCTGGGGCTGTCGGATTTCTGCTTCACCTCCCGGATGAGGTCGCCGGGCTGAGAGATCTTGATTCCGTCGTATTCAATGACCAGATCGTTGCTCTGAACGCCCATATCCTGAGCCTGGCTCCCGTCGATAACGCGATCCACCCGGACCACCGAGACGAGGTCTTCCGCCGGAACCGATGGGGTCTCCCGGGGCGGGACCGGCCGCGGCGCGGCGCCGGCGCCGGCTTCGGGCATGACCGAGATCCGGCTCAGTCGCTGCCCCTTGAATTCGAAGGCGTAGTTTTTCTCTCCAAGCTGTCGCAAAAGCCGCTTGAACATCTTTTCCGGGGGCTGATTTTCAGCTTTAAAATCAATGATTTCACTAGATCGCGCCTCCAGGCCCGTCACGGTCAGAGGATAGGCGTCGTAGATGCCGTCCAGAATCTCTTTGAGCTGAACCTTTTCGGCCATGATCGTCAGTCTCCCCCCTTTGACGTCCACGGTCAGATCGGTATCGGCGGCGGCGACGGACGGGTTGAACCCGATGGACGGCAACCACGCCAGGGCGACCAGCAGCAACATCCACCATCGCCAGGGAACAGGGACCATGCGCGTCTGCGACCTTTTCCCGATGTTTATGGTTTCACTATTTCGCATCTCTATTCCGCTGTTATCTTTACGAATGAAGGTTATTGCCCCGAAAAAAGCTTGAAACCACAATAAAACAAATGGTATGAATTTGCAAGAGAATGGATGGCCCATGGGCCGCAGCCCCTGATTGTATTCACAAACCACCAAATCCAAGAGAAGAAAATGAACCGATTAAAACGCCCCCTCAGCGAAGCTCAGATGCCGCTGATCCTGGCAGGTTCCGCGTTGCTGGTTCTCGTCATCATCATCGGGGTCTTTCTCACAAGGGGTCCGAATGAGGAGGATCGACTGATGCGCCTGGAAAATGCCGTCAGCGCCCTGGAGATCCGAATTCAGGAAATGAATCAGGCCGTTTCCCGCATCCGTCAGCAGGACGACGTCATCGAGATGCTGACCCATAAAGTGAATCTCATCCAAGACGCCGTGCCCGAACGGATCGACGCTCTGGAAAAGCAGCTGGCCAACCTTCAGCAACAACTCGTTGGTTCCGGAGGGAAAACCGAAGCGGTTCCCGAAAAAAAAACGATCACCAAAAAAGAAGGGGATGGCGACACGTCCGCATCCCAGGCCGCGCCGCCGGTCAAGCGCCCCACCACCCCTAAAACCAGGGTTGATTATCATGAAGTCAAGGCCGGAGAGACCCTTTATCAGATCAGCCGCCGGTATGATATTTCGGTCGAAGAAGTCCGCCGGTTGAACAACCTCGAAGCCGGCGCACTGATCCGTCCGGGCCAGAAGCTCATTGTCAATGGGCGGAGTCGATAGTTAGTTGAAATCGCAGTGAAATGGCAGCAGGCGTACGGGCGGGGCCGGGTCGACCGCCGGAGAATCGGTCCCCCGTCAGGTTGAAACGGCCCTCTAACGTTCCGGGACCATTTCGTCCGGGGGCCGAAGGGGGTCGCCGTCCCGCTCAGCCGCATAGACGTCCTCTCCCTCGTCCTCCGATTCTTCTCCCTCCATCAGAATACCGGCTTTGGACCGCTTCCCCGTCGCCGGAGTCACCGATTCCCCCCGCTGCCAGAGGGTCGGATCGATCCGGATCTGGTCCACCACCTCCGGCAGCCCCATGACATCTTCCACAATCTCGTGCAGAATTTCCCGCTTGGGCTCCGATGGCAGCGCTCCTGTCAAATGGATCACGCCCTCGTCGCAGCTGACGTCGAGTTCATCCAGTTCCACCCGCCTGTCCTTTTCCAGTTCGTCGTAGACCGCATCGGCAAGCTGGTCATCGGTCATCCCCGCATAATCCGGCGGCAGCAGATCCGAGATTTCCTCCGTTTCCACCTCCTCGCTGGGAAGGGGCCGTCCCTGCTCCAGCCGTTCGGCGCACCGCGTGCAATAGGGGACAAAGGGAAGGGCCTCCAGCCGCCTCAACGCGATGCGGCCGCCGCATCCCTGGCAGACCCCGTAATCGCCGGTCTCCAACCGGCCGAGGGCCCGGTCAATGGCCTCGATCTCGTTTTTCTCCGATGCATCCAGCTGGGCCAGCCCTTGGGACATATGGGCTTTCTGGGCGGTCTCCTCAAACTCGTTTTCCGCCTCATGGAGCCGTTCCCATGTATCCTGGTGCTGATGCCGTCGTTCGAATATCTCCTGACGCCGCTCGATGAGGCGCTCTTTCAACTTCGCCATATCCGGTTGTTCGCTCATGATTCACTCCTTTCAGATCGAATTGCCGCGTGACGCCGCGCCTCTGATGATCTTGAAGGACTGCGAGCGCCGGCAGCCCCCTTGTGAATACGCCGTTTCTGTGTTACAAAACATCTCACCACGGCAATTGCTTTCAGATGCACAAGGAACCGACTCATTTATGTCAGAAAAACATCCCGAATGTCCCCTATATAATCCTTTGAACTGCAAGGAATATCACAACCCCAAACTTTGTGCGTTCGCCAGAAGGGACAAAACCTGCCTTAAAAAGAAAAAGCCCCGACCGAAGTCAAAGGCTGATGCTGAAGAAAAACCCGAATAGCGCCGACCGGATATCAGGCGTGGCCGGCCGTATCCGACAGCAATGCCGGATCGATGCCGATTCCCTTGATCGCCTCCTCCCATCGCAGTTCCACGGAGATATCAAAAATCAGGGCTTCGTCAACCGGCCCATTCAGCCACGCGTTCTGCCGGAGTTCCCCCTCCAGTTGGAACGGACCCCATCCGGCGCATCCGATGCAGATGGCCGAAGACGTCGGGCCCGAGCCATTGGCGATGGCCCGAAGGATGTCCATGCTGTTGCTCATGGCCAGGGTCGGGGTAATGGCCAGACAAGCCTCCCATTCAAATGGCGGGCCGTGCAGGATAAACACCTCGTTGGTGTGGACCGGACCGCCGACATAGATCGGCATTCGGGCGCTTTCCGGCATATAGGACAGGTTCAATTCCTCGAACATCTCTTTGGCGTGCAGAAATTCATGCGCGCGGTTTACGACGATGCCGACGGCGCCCTCGGCCGTGTGCTCGCAGATGCAGGTGACGGTCCGTGAGAAATTCGGATCCAACATGCCCGGCATGGACATGAGAAACTGGCCTTTCAGCGAGGCCGGATATGCGTTTTCCATGAGGTTCCTCCACTTCCGCTAAACGATCATCCTCTTTTTCAGGCCAACCTACCGGCATCTTCCGGCTTTGTCAAGCAATGCGCCTTTTCAATCGATCCGGCGTCCCGAAACCCCCTGTTTCGGTTCTAAAACCCGATGAGCGACCGTAAAGCAATCAGGGGCTTTCTGAGAATCTGCATTCCGAGGAAGGTGGAATCCCCGTAAATTTTGGCGGCGCCTTTCTGACCCGGCTGGACCTCTGCGCCTTCCCCGGTCCAGATGGCCTCGGCCATGACCGATGGGACCCCTTCCGGCGACAGCTGAATGTCGAAGCCCACCCGGGCGATCACCGCCGGAATGCTGCGAAACGGCGCGCTGTCCAACCGGGCGGCGGCCCGGGCGCCCTTCCGGATAAACCCCACATCGCTGGCCGGAACCCACAGCCGGAGCTTGGTCCGATCCGGATCCGCCACGCTCAGCACCGCCTGACCGGTCTGAAGCGCCGCGCCCACCAGGGCATCGGGATCATCCAGTACAACGACCCCGGCCTGTCCGCTGCGCACTGCGGCCCGGGATCGCTGCCTGGCGTAAAACGCGGCATCCGCTTCGGCTCTTTCCACCTCCAGCCGCTGGACCGGCAGTTCCGCCCGGGCCTCCCGGTCCCGATGGGCCGCGCCCTCCAGCTTGGCCAGCTTGGCCCGGGCCACGGCCACGTTCCGATGCGCTTCGTCCAGCCGCTTTTCCAGCACCCGGGCGTCATAGCGAAACAGGACGTCGTTCTTTTTGACCCACTGCCCCGGCTGGACATGGAGTTCTTTGAGGATGCCGTCCATGGGAGCGAAAATGTGGTGGGGACGATCCGGAGCGACCCGCACCGGCGCCGTCACATTGGAGGTCACGGGCAGGGCCATCAGCAGGATCAGCAACAAGGCCGCCGCGGACCGGACCCACCGCTTCCTGGACCGATTGGCCTCGGCCCGGGGCCGGGCCAGTCCATGCGCCATGAACAGGGCCGCATGACCCAGCAGTTCCACGTCCGACTTCTCCCAGGGCCGGTTCCGCCACCGCTCCAGCCACAGGGCGTAAGCCGGGGGCGCCGTCCCCTCCCGGTCCATCCAGAGCGGAAGCCACAGGATCTGGGTTCCCCCCATGGCGGACTGGACAGTGTGCAGGGCCGCGTTCATCCGGCCTCCGTCGGCCGCCGGCGGCAGGATCAGAGCCGTCTGCCGGTCCCGGTACTGTTTTCGGACGCTTTCCACTGCATCGGCGAAGCGGCTGTCCTGGGCTGTTTTTCCGCCCCCGGTCACCGCCTGGATGGCGCCCTTGCCATGCAGGCGCACCAGCACGGCGCGATCCATGGGGGCGATTTCGGCAATCCGGTTGACGATGAGGGCCGCGGCTTCCTGGGGTACAGGCGTCGCCAGCACCGCCGAACAGAGCCGGATAAAGCGGGCCAGGACCCTGTCGCTGCCCGGCCGCATGCCGGTGTGGACCGGTCCCTGCTGGCCGGATCCTGTCGAGATGCGTTGCGGGCCGTTCTGCCCGGCGTCCATGTCCGGCGTCGCGGGGCTAGCGGTCAATGAGCACTTCCCCCTTCATGCCGGAAAGCAGGGCGTCCCCGGTCTCCTGGATCGTCCAGACCACCTCGGCCGTATTGCTCAATTCGTCCACCACCGGAACCACCGCCCGGACGACGCCGGTCACGGTTCTGTCGAGATCATGAACGTAAAAGGAATGCTCATCGCCGGTGTTCAACCGCACTGCCGAAGCGGACGGGATATTGGCCACGGCCCGCAGTTGCTTTATGTCCACCACTTCCACCACCGGCTGACCGGCAGTCACCCACTCGTGGGGTTGAACGTGACGGCGGACCACGATGCAGGCGTAAGGCGCGCGGATGTAGGAGTTGGCGATCTGACGCTGGATGATGTCGATGTCGGTCCGGACCACGTCCCGCTGCATGCGGGCCTCGGCCACTTCTTCGTTGGTCGCCAGCCCCTGTTTGCTGAGCCGGGTCAGATTGTCCACTTTGACGCCCAGGTGTTTGCGGGAAAGTTCGGCCCGTTTTTTCTGCAGGGCCAGTTCGCCGGTTTCCACCTGAGCGATGATCTCTCCTTTTTTGACGGTTGATCCCACCTCGTAAGCGAGGCTGCTGAGCACTCCGGCGCGTTCCGCGGACAGCACCGCCTGCCGGGTCGCTTCGAAGATGGCCGGATAGGCCTCGCCGGATGCCGTTTCCTGACCTTCCTGAAGCTGGGCTGTCGCCGTAAGGGCGGAAGACAATCCCCAGGTCGCCAGAATCATTGCCGTAAAAATGACCTTCCATCGCTGTTTCATATCTTTCACGCCTTTCCTTGATCGTGTGTTTCCGCCACTGTTAAAAAAGTCCTCTTTCGGTCACATTCCGCCACAGGTCGCCCAGAAACCGTCCCGCCAGCGACCCGCTTTCGCCCCGGAGCCAGATCCAGCAGGGGGTCCCGTGGGGCAGCCATTCCGGAAGCGGTTGAAGGATATCGAAAGCAAGGGCGAAATGCGCGTCTTTGGGACGATTTCCATTCCGATCCCCATCTGAAACAATGGGCCCCCCGGCCACATCCAGGAGACTCTCGTTGGGAAGCCGATAAACCGGAAATCGACTCCGGTTCCGGAATCTGGCGCGGATCGCCGGCGCCTCCGGGTTCGGCAATCGAACCCTCACCGAAGCGTCGATCTCATCCTTCAGATGAGCAGCCTTCCCCTCATGGGCGTAGGCCTCCAGCTCCCAGTGTCGGGGGGTTCCGACGGAAAACAGATACGTCCCCTTGCTTACAAAAGCGCCCTGGTAAAGGTCCGGGTTGACATCCGTGATGCGGCCGCCCAGCGGGGCGTGGATCTCCAGCATGGCAATGGCTTCATCCAGCTTTTCTTTGGCCGCTTCCACCCGAAAGAGTTCCGCCTGGAGCCAGGCCCGGTAGGCGCCCTGCTCCCCCCCGCCGCCCACCGACCGAAGCCGGGCCTGGAGTGAATCCAGATCGAACTTCAGGTTGTCGGCATCATGGCGCAACTGATCGTTTTCGATGTGGATGATCCGCTCGCCGAAATCTACGGCCCGGTTCTCAGCCGGCATGGGAGCGGCGATCCGCCCGTCCGCTGGCGCGGTCACCGCCGAGGCGTTGTGATAAAGCAGCAGGCCGGGCAGGTGCTGGAAACGGGGCAGGGGCGCGAAAACCAGCGCCACCAATAAAGCTGCGGCAATGCCGGTGGCCGCCGTCCGGGTTTTGGATCCGATGAGATGCCGGTTCTGGATCACCGCCTTGACTTCGCCGATGCCGGGCCGGACAAAAAACATCCATATCTCCACGAGGAAAACAAGCACCCCCAGGGCCGGGAAAAAGAGGTAATAAACCGCCAGGGCAATGGCGATCCCCACGAAAAGCCGGTAGATGAGGGCGAAAACGGCATAAACGATCAAGCTCCGGCGATGGGGATGAATTTCCGGGATCGGTCCTTTCCACCCCAGCAGCTTTCGCCGCAGGGCATGGCGCAGCATGGCGAATGCCCGTGACCGGAGGTTGTCGATGCCCCACCAGTCCATGAGCAGGTAATAGCCGTCGTACCGCATGAAAGGGTTGAGATTGATCAGGACCGATGAGACGAGCGAGGTCCCGGAGAGAAAGAACATCAGGCTCCGGAAGATGCCGTCCGGCAGGAGAGCCCAGAGAAAAAGGGCCATGCCCGCCACCGTGAGTTCAAAGAGGACCCCGGCCCCGCTGATCCACATCCGCCGCCGCCGGTCGGGGATCTTCCAGGCATCGGTGGTGTCGGTATAGAGCAGTGGCCAGAACACAATGAAGAAGATCCCCATGGAGCGGATGTGGAGCCCCATGGCCTTGCCCGCAAAGCCGTGGGCGAATTCATGGCCGATCTTCAGCAGTGCCAGACACAGGACAAAGGCCGCGGCCCCCTGGGGCGTAAACAGATAATTGACGGTGGAGAGGTAGAGTTCCAGTTCCGGCAGGGTGAGGATCAAACCGAACAGACCGATCAAAAGATAACACCACCGGGCCGCCGGGGACCAGAGGGTTGAGACGTAGGGAAGCGTCCGGCTCAGAAACCGGTCCGGCCGGATGAGGGGGACGCGAAAAAAAATGGCGCCCTGGAGAATGCGTTGAAAAAAAGACGGCTTTCGGCCCGCTCCCGGGGCGGACTCCCGTCTCACCACTTCTTCTTCCGAGAGCCGCGCCAGCGATTCGTTCTGGAGCATGGTGATGAAAGAGAGGATCTCCTCGACGGACGGACGCAGGGGCGTAGTGGCGTAGAGATTGGCCACGGCCTTGTCCAGGTCGGGCTCCACGGTGAGCCGGTAGATCAGCTCCCCTTCCGCATACCCCAGACGATAGTTGTTGCCGCGGACCGGATCTTCCAGGACCCAGGAGCGGTGGCCGTCGCGGTCCAAAGGACCGGGATGGAGGATCAGGTCCCGGCGGAGGCCGCGCCAGGGGGTTTTGAGGTGGTCTTTGAGTTTTTTGGGTGCTTCTTTCACCCGAAATCAACTTCTTCCCATTCCGACCGCCTCAGCGTTCGCCTGTCCGCGGCGCTGATTTGCGGATATAACGGAGGGTCGGCAATAATTTGGCTTTCAAACGATTCTTTGGAAAATTCTTTACAATATTGCGAGCTTTTAATTGCGCATTCCATAATCAGCTTGCCATCTTTAAATCTTTTAAACCAGCTTGTTCAAGCACAATATTTTGTATGAACTCGCTCGCGTTTAAGATTTCAATACCCATCAATTCACCTCGTTCATTCAATTCCGCCGTTATATTGGGAGCCAATTCTCGACATTCCGATTCTCGTCCTTCTTCTATAAGTATGTGCAACACATCCTCGTCGGAAAAATAATTCATTTTATGCTTTGACATGGAACCTCTCTTTTTTCAGGTAATAATTTATTTGTTTTCGGGAAGTTTGATAAACTGTCACAGGTGTTGTTGAGCCATCTTGTTCGACATCATACGCAACAATAATCAAAACATTGTCATGTTTGCCAACCTTAATATTGCGCCCAGTGTCGCTATCAAAATAAACCTCTGAAGATGTTCTTAAAATCGATTCAACTTTTTCTAACTCATATTCCCTTACTCTCAGTCGATAAAGAAAATATTTATTTGTAAGGTTAACTTTCATGATAAAAGCAAAAATTCTTTAATTATCCGTATGTTATGTTTGAGTTTTTTTTTGGCACGACGTTCTATCCTGATTTCATATATCTGTTTTTAAAATTTTTCCTAATTTTTTAAAAATCAACTTTTTTCTTAATGTTTAGCTTTTAATTCCTTGCCGAAAGCTTGAACAAAAGGGAGTTCAGGAACAAACACAATGATCCTGAACTCCCCTTAAAACACAACAATCGTCAATGTTCAAAAAGTGTTACATCAGCACTCGCTGGCATCACTGTCGTTATCCCACCGGGACGGCTTATCCAGTCCTTCCCGTCCCTTGAAAAAGGCTGCCTTCAGTTCGCCGGGGGCCATGTCGTTGAAGCCCTGGGCTTCCTGCATGGAGAACTGGGAATAGACATCGTGTTCTTCATCCCGGTTATACTTTGCGAATTCAACCTCTTCCGTCATGCCGAAGGCCTCGGCAAAGGCGCCGGGTTCAAGGTGAAAGCCGGGATCGCCTTCCACATCCTTCATAAACAGCCGGTTGAACAGGTCGAGTTCTTCGTTAAAATATCGACCGTCGATGCGGGGAACAAAGGGATCTTCCCATCCCAGGCTGTTGGTCATATAGTCCCAGGTGATGTTGCACAGTCGGGAATCGGGATCGATGGCCGGAGCGAAACGGCACCCGATGCGCAGGGCTTCCTCCAGTGTGCAGCACTCGTAGAGCACGTCGTCGCCGCAGGGGGCGGACAATGCACGGACCACATCCTGTAATTGGCCGGTGTCCTGGACGTCGCCGGGGAAGTTGACCGGGCCGAGACCCGGCCCGTCGGGGCCTTCGCCTTCGGGCCGGCTGATGGGCTCGAAGGGGGGGCGTTCGAAGGGGGGCGGTTCGTAGGGGGGACGGTGAGGAGGCGAGATGGAGACATTAAGCGCTCGCTGGACATCATCGCTCATGGGGCCGCCCAATTCCTGTGCGCCAAACAGCCTTCCCGAGCCGTCTCCTCCGGAATTATTGTCAGTAACGGTGATGGTGACGTTCCGGACGCCCTGATCCGGGGAACCGCTGATGTTCTGGTAGGTCACGGTCCGCAATGCATTCTGGAATGTGTTGATGTCGGCCGTCCCGCCCGACGCCGTCAATGTCAGGGTCCCTGACGCGGCATCCCAAACGCCGATGATGCCGTCGGTTGCGGCGAAATCGAGGACGTCTTCGCCCGCGCGAAATGTGCCGTCGGAAATCGTGATGACGGCCCGGGTCATCTGCTCATCGTCCACATCCGTCAAAGTGATTTCAGGCGCGACCGATACGATCTCGCCGGTCCCGGTGTAGAAAATCGTCCGGGTCTCGGGTTCAAGGTCAGGGGCATCGTTGATGGCGTCCACATCGACGATGAACTGAACGGCGGGATCATCTGCGGACGTAAAGGTGTCGCCCAGTGCATCGGTAAGCGTATAGGTCAGTTCACGCGCGCCATCAACCGGATCCTCTCCGATATGGACATATCTGACGGAGCGCAGCGCCGTCTCGTATTCCGCCGCCGTAGCCCTGCCGTCGAGCGTCAAGACGCCAGTGGTTGCATCCCAAACGCCGGTTATGGCATTGCCCGTATCATCAAAGACCAGGGCGAACTGATTGTCGCCCGCCCCCATCCCGCCAAACAGCAGTTTGTCGGCGCTGTCGGGGTCCATCTGATAACCATCTGAAATCTGAATGGTTGATCCGGTGATGTTGATGCCGGCGCTGTTTTCAATGGTGATAAGATCATGGACGAGCAGAGGATCGCCGTTTTCTATGTACTCGGCGGTATTTCCCGGACCCAGGTTCGGTCCGCCGGCGATCACATCGAGATTGTATACAAGTTCTGCGGTGGCCCCATCGGCGTCGATCACGGTAATGGTAATGGGATAACGCGCGACGATGTTGGTCTGATCATCCACCAGGTATTCAGCGCCTAAATTGTCCATATCGGGTGTGCCGAGAATCTGACCTGTGGTCTCGTCGAATGTCGCCCAGGGCGGCAGATTTTCGATCTCGAACCGAAGGGTCTCATCCGGATCGATGATGCCGGGCACATCGCCGGCTCTCTGATTCAGGTCGACGTCAAACCCTGTAGGGATGAAAACGTATTCATTGCCAATCCGGATTTTGTTCTGGGGTACGCCCTTGATTCCCGGGTCGTCATTGACATTGACGACCTCAAGAGTGAACGGGTCCAGTGAAGTGCCCAAGCCGCCGGTGTCGGTCACCGTAATGACGATGTCCCGATAAATGCCGACGTCGTCGTTGGTGGGGGCCCCGGACAGTTCTCCGGTTTCCTGGTTAAATTCAGCCCAGGCGGGCTGATTGGATATACTGAACCTCAAAAATTCATCCGGATCCTCCAGATCAGACACATTCTGAGGAATGAAACGATAGGTCTCGCCTTGGTCGACGGTGACGTCCGGCGTTCCTTCAATGGTCGGCGGCGTATTCAGCGGAACCACGTTGATCTGAAATGTCAATTGCGCCGTCGCCCCGGCCTTGTCTTCTACAGTAATTGTTATGGGATCGGTAAGCCCCTGATCATCAGGAGTCGGCGTCCCCGACAGGGTTCCAGTTTCCGGGTTGAAGCTGAGCCACCCCGGCAATGCTTCCTGGTTAATCGAAAAGGTCAACTCTTCCTGGTAGAACTGAGGGTCGACCTGCATATCGATATCACTTACGGTCGGGGTGAAGCTGTAATCCGAGTTCTCCTGGACGGTTTGCCTCGATGTTCCGGTGATCCTGGGGGCATCGTTGACATTATTGACCGTGATGCTGAAAGAGGACAGGGTGGCGCTCAATCCGGTCTCATCGGTCACTGTGATGGCGATGTCCTCATACAGCCCCACATCGCTGTTTTCCGGCGTGCCTGAGAGTGTACCGTCGGTGGGATCGAAATCCGCCCACGCCGGCAGGTTGGAAATGCTGAACTCCAGCGCATCCCCGTCCACATCGTCGGCGGTGGGGGTAAAACTGTAGGCTTCGCCCTGATCGATGCTCATATCCGGCGTGCCGCTGATGGTGGGGGTGTTGTTTTTATCAACGACAGTGAGGTCGAATGTCATCGAGTCGGTCAACCCGTCTTTATCCGTCACGGTAATTTCGATATCATTGTACTGGCCGGTATCGGCATCCGCCGGCGTGCCGCTGATGGCGCCGGTGTCCGGATTGAACGTCACCCAGGCGGGCGGCGCCGGCTCAGTTCCCCATCGCAGGGAGAAATCGAACGATTCATTTGCATCCGGATCGGTGATCGTGGGGGTGAAGCTGAAGTCGGTCCCTTCCTGAATCGTTTTCGCGGGGGTGCCGCTGATGGTCGGTGCATCCGGGTCATTAGCCACTGTGATGTCGAAGGGCGCCAACGAAGAGCTGAGCCCTCCGGAATCTACGACAGTAATGACGATGTTGTTATAATCGCCCACATCGCTGTTGTCCGGCGTTCCGGACAGTTGTCCGGTCAATTCGTTGAAATTCGCCCAGCTCGGCTGATTGGAAATGCTGAATCTCAGGGCGCTGTCCGGGTCCTCCGCATCGTCCGCGAGGGGGGTGAAGGAATAGAGGCTGTCTTCCGTGGCGGTTGTCGGATCGCTCCCGGCGGGTAACGATATGGTGGGCTCGGTATTGAGCTGCGTCACCGTGATGTCGAAGGCGCTCAAAGAAGCGGATACGCCGGCCGCATCCGTGACCCTGATAACGATATTGGAATAGGTCGTATCCGCCAGTCCCACCGGCGGCGTCCCCTGCAACCGGCCCGTGGCGGCGTCGAAAGCCAGCCAAGCGGGCAGCGCGCCCGCGTCCAGGTCGATGCTGAAGGTCAGCTCCTCGTCGGGGTCCACCTTGAAATCGGGATCAGCGGCGTTGGGCGTGAAGGAGTAGAGTTGCCCCTCCTGAATGTTTTCCGCGGGCGTGCCGCTAATGGTGGGGGCATCATTGACGTTGGTCACCGTAATGGAAAAGGGATCGAGCCGGGCGACGTTCCCCTCGCTGTCCACCACGCCGATTCGGATATCCGAATAGTCCTGCCCCACATCATCGTTTCCGGGCGTGCCGGACAGGGCGCCCGTCTGGGGATCGAAATCCGCCCAGGAGGGTGGATTGGAAATGATGAACTGGTCGATGTCGCCATCCGCATCGTCGGCGGTGGGTGTGAAGCTGTAGCCCTCGCCCTGTTGAACAACTGTGGGAGGCGCGCCGCTGATGGTGGGAGAGGCCAGGGTTCCCGTGTAGCCGGATAGGGCCGCGATATTGATCGGCGCGTCGGCGCCTGCGCTGTGCCCGGTTTCGACCTCCAACTGCCAGTCCCCGCCCGCGCCCGTCACGTCGTCGGAAGCGTAAACGCTGGCGCCGGTGGCGTCGGCCAGGGAGGTCAGCAGGTCATGGCCGGACCCGGAGACGCTGCACCCATAGATATAGATCTGTCCTTCCTCCGCCAGCACCGAGCCCAACTGTCGCCATGCCCCTTCAGCGTCGCCGAATGTGTCCGCCGAGATATCGTCGGCGCCCAGGCGGAACGTCCCGTCGCCGCCATGGGAGAGGATGGTGACGGATTCGATGGGGCGACCCAATTCCTCCGAAAGGGCGGTCACCCGGCCCAGGACCTCCTCGGCGGTCTCCCCGTCGGCGTCATAGACGATCACTTCGGCATCCGGATCGACGGCGTCCGCCAGTGCGTCGACATCGGAGAGGTCGTCGGAGATCAGCACCACCTCCACCGGCTCCGCCGCAGGTTCGGGATCAGCCAGGAGCGCCGCGGCGCCTGCGGCCGCTTCAGCGAATGCAGTCGCTTCAGGCCCCTCATCCGGAAAGAACGACGCGTCCGTCTGCGCTTCGGCCTGTACCGCATCGTGGTCGATGGCGTGATCGATCGCCTCTCCGACCGCGGCTCCGTCCAGGACGATCCTGTCTTCCAGTTTCATCAGGTGCAACATGGCGACTCCTCCCTTCCCTATGGCTTAATATTTTCTGGCCCATTTTCCGGCCTTGAGTACTTACGACGAACATCCGGCCTACCAGTGCTTGCTGTCCGGCGGGATGACCCAGTACTCCATCCCCTTTTGCTGCAGATCCTGAGCCAGCGTTTTTGCCTGGGGTTCGGTCAGCCCCATCACCCGGACCCGGTTGAACAAACTGGGGCCGAGGCGCTTGGTGGTGATGCGGGCATCCCGGTTGTCCAGCAACCGTAAATCCATATTCTGGATCTGGTCCATCCGCTTGCTGGGGCCCCCGGGCTGAGTGAAAGCGCCCATCTGAACCTTCCACAGAAACCGGTCCGATGCGCCGCTGGCCCATCCTTCATCGTTCATATCCGCCGACCTCGATCCGGCCGCAGCTTCACCCGCGCCTGCGGAACGTTCCCATTCCGCCGGCGGAAGATCGGCGCCGAACTCGGAACTGTCCGACCAGGCGCCAGCCCCTGACGGGTTGCTGACGCCCGCGCCGGTTCCGATATCGCCGCTGCCAAGGTCGGTGCTGTTGAACCCCCCGGTCTCTGATCCATACAGATCCGTCGAAGTACCGGAGGTGAAGTCCCCGGCCAGGGTGGTATCGAATTCAGTGCCGGCCCCGCCGGCCAGCATGGCGCCGTCGCATTCCTGGGGCGCCATGCCGACGCTCACGCAGAGTCGTTTATGGGCCACCAGCATATCCACCACCGCCTCGTCCCGTCTCAATTTCGCGGCCATCTCCTCAAGATATCGCTGTGTTACCGCCAGTTCGGGCAGGCGCCCCGCGCTGTTCTTGGCCTCGGCCATATCCAGCAGATTGGCCGCCAGTTGATAGGTTTCCTCCAGCAACCGGAAACGATCCACCTTGATGGCGTAATCCAGCAACCCGATGTGGACCTGGGTAATGACGCCCACGGTCATCATGAGGCGCTGAGCCTCGGCCATATCGATGGTTTTCTCCTGACCCTTCAAACGGGCCAGGTTGGCGGGAATTTCCAGAAGATTCCATCCGACGCCCGCCCCCACCGAATTCCAGGTGTTGGCGTAAAGGAGCCGGTTATCGTCATAATGCGTAGCGGCGAAAAAGCTGACCCCTGGAAACAGGTTGAGGAAAGCCCGTTTGGCTTCCTCTTTCTGGATCATCACCTGGATGTCGCTCTGATAGAGTTCAGGCCGGTGGATCAGTGCGTATTCTTCCAGGGAGTCGATGTCCAGCTCCTTGGTATGCGGGAGGGCCGCCACGATGGGCTTGATGGGCGGCCGGGCCAGCGTATACTGGACGTTCTGGTTGAATCCCAGCAGCCGGGAGAGTTCCAGCCGGGAGGAGGAGAGGTTGGCCTGCAACTGCCGGATGGTCAACTCCAGTTCCTTGAGGCGAAGTTCCGCCTCGGCGGCATCCATGCGATCAAGGTCCCTGGCGTCTACCGCGCTGTCGATTTTCCGCTTCACGGCCTTGAGCCGCTTTTCGACCGCATGAACGTAATCGAGGGCATCTTCCAGAGCCGCCGCCTGCCAGTAGGCTTCCGTAATGTCCAGCGCCAATTGCTGGGCCTGTCGGATCCGTTTCCGTTCCAGCACCTGTTCCTGCATCTCCAGGGCGTTAGATCGGACGTAGGCCATGGCGGTGTCCAGGACGTTCCAGGTCAGGGAGAGGTTGCCCCGCAGACTGTCCTTGAGTTCGGAGACGGTGTAATCCTTCTGGTCTTCATCCAGTCGCCAATTGTAGACGTCGCTTTTCCGGAGCCGATCCCGATATTCGAACCGGGCGTCCGCCGTCAAACCGGGCAGCATCCTGAGGCGCTGCGCCAGCGTCTCCTTGTCGGATATCTCCTGGTTCAGCTTGGCGATCCGGACCTCCAGGTTGTTGTGCAGCCCGATCTGGATGACGTCGTCGAGGGTAAGGGGTTGTTCAAAATTGATGTCCATGGGCGGCTTGAGCACTTCCAGATCGTTCCTGGCCTGCTTCTCCCGATGATCGGCAAGTTCCGCATCATTGAGAATCTTGGTGCAGCCGCCGATCAGCAGCAGCACACAGGAGAGAAGCAGCAGCTTCTTCCATGCCGACCGCAACACCATCCTACCGGAATCTTTTTCTCTCTTAACCATTAGAACCCTCTCCGTTTTCTATGCTGGCGTTTTTGTTGTCATGTTCGGCGCCACAAACCGCCCCCTCGATTTCCCTAATTTACTATTTGATAATTATTGAAAAGTCTCTTGATTGTCAAGCAATTTTGCTTTTAAACGCTGACGGATCAAGGCGTGTATCTCAAAAACCCCACACATCGGCAATGGGTGAATGGTCGTATTCACGCGTAGGATTTCTCTACTTTCATTCCCCGATCCCGCTTTTCCTCAGTAAACGCCCCAGGCGCCCTCCTGATAATACCGGTAGAGAACCGGGCTGATTTTCGTATTAATGTCAACTTCTTCCATGAGATCTGTTCCCAAAACCCCTTTCCCGAAATGAAGCATGGACACCATGGCGTCCCGATTCAGAAACCGGGAATCGATCTTAGAAAAATCGGACGCCATAAGCCTCTTTTTGACAAGCGGGGGGTCCGCCTCATCGGATCGGACGCCGACAACCCAGCCCCACTCCCCCATGGTCGGCACCTGATTGTGGTAAGGCGCGACGGAAAATCCGGCGGCGGCCATGGTTTTCAAGATGCAGCGAAACGCCCGGCCCGAAAAATAGGGGCTGGTCGCCTGGGTCGCCGCCGCCCCTCCCCGGATCAGATGACGGCGCGCCAGCTCATAGAAACTGACGGAATAGACGTGCATCAGATCGACGGTGTCGGGATCGGGCAAATCGATAATGATAACGCCGAACAATGTGTCGCTCTCTTCCAGAAATCGGTAGGCGTCGTCGTTGACCACGGTGACCCGGGGATCGTTCAAAGCCCCGTCATTGATGGTCAGCAGAACCGGATGGGTTCTGGCCAGCTCGGTCATGGCCGGGTCGAGGTCGACCAGCGTGACCGCGGTCACCTCCGGGTATTTCAACGCCTCCCGCAGGGCCAGACCGTCGCCGCCGCCCAGGATCAGCACCCGGGAAGGATCTGCGGACAGGACCATGGCCGGATGGACCAGCGGCTCGTGATAGCGCTCCTCATCAAAGGTGGAAAACTGTTCCTGACCGTTGATGTAAAGCCAGTAGTGGCGCTTCCACTGGGTGATGACGATTTTCTGGTGGGCGGTCTGCTCGGCGTAGACGATTTTGTCGATGTACTTCCGCTGCTCGCCGTAGGTTATGACCGGTTCCGCAAACACGCCCAGTAAAATCAGGATCGTCAGGGTGGCGCCGAAAGCCGAGACCAGGGTTTTCCGCCGTTCCAGGAGATCGAAAAACCGCCACAGGATGACCGAAGCCACCAGAAAATTGATGGATCCCAGCAAAATGGGGGTGTAAGTCAGGCCCAGGTTGGGGAGTGCGAAAAAGGCGAACAGCAGCCCGCCGGCCAGGGCGCCGTAATAATCTTTTTCCATGATGCCGGAAATATTGACCCGCAACACTTCGTAGGCCTCGTTCATCCGGGTCGCCAGCGGAATCTCCAGTCCGATGAGCACCCCGATGGCGAAGGCTTCGCCATAAATGATCAGGTTGTAGTAGTCCACAAAGGGCGCCAGTGTGTAGGCAAGGATGGCCGAAACGGCGCACAAGATGGAAAGACCGAACTCAATGGCCACGAAAACGTCCAGAAGGCGGGTGTGGAAAAACCGGCTGATGCGGCTGCCGACGCCCATGGCGAAAAGCATCAGCGACATGACGACGGTCCATTGCACAATGGCGTTTCCCAGCAGATAAGTGGCCAGGGTGGACAGGACGAATTCCGCGACGATTCCCGCGCACCCGGTGGCAAACAGCGCAACCTTCAGCACCAGACCGAAGTTGCGGGAATCAGATGCACCAGAGAAGGACAAGGGACGCCGCAATATACGAGAAGGCCTCTATGAAAGCGGCCCCCACGTTGGGGATTTCCTGGTTGGCGATCTCATCGGTCAGCTTGACGTTGGGGATCAGGACCAGATCGGTGAGAAAACGGATGGCCGGCAGCAGGATCAGGCCCGCCACTGCGATGACGACATAGGACCCCAGGCTCTCGGCCCAGGACTGAAACTCGGTCTGGGCGGCCAGACCCACCACGATCCCGATGCCGATCAGAGCCCCGGCGAACCCCACGCCCGCGGCAACATTGTCCTTTTCAATTTCCGCATGGACGTCATAAGGGATAATGGCGGCGTAGACGCGCCCGGCGATCACCAGGATGACCTGGCCGACAATCCAGAACGCCAGGGCGCTGAGAATGCCGCCCCCTTCTCCGGACATGGAGCCGAAGATGATCAGCCCCGAAGCAAAGCTCATACCGAACGAGATCACGGCGGTTCCGCAGTTCCGATCCCGGATGAGTTCCTCGCTGATTTTGAAACGGTTCAGTATCAGCAGATCGCACAGGAACCAGGAGATGTTCAGCAGCACGATCCCCAGAAGACCGTAAATCCCCAGATAAACCATGTCCATGACCAGGCCGTAGCTGGGCCCGACGATGGAGCCGCCGATGGCGAAAACCATGCCGAGGTAATAACCGGTCAGGGCGATGGCCACGGCCGGATTGTCCTTTTCCACCAGTTCCGCGCTCAGGTCGTATTCCCGGTGGAGCAGCCGATGGACCAGTTTGCCGATGAAAAACAACACATAAAACAAGACCAGGTAAATGATTGCCGTCAGCAGTCTGTCAAGAATGATCATGGCTATTTCCCCCTGCCCCCGGCCCGGCCCCTGTATCCCGTCCGGGTCCGGCCGATGCTTTTGCTTACCTTTTCGGAAAAGGATGCGCTCTTAATGCTCGCTTTGGCCCGTTGTCGCTGAAAAAAATCGGGATTGGCTTTTTTCGTGTAGGACCCCTGTGTGCCGAATTGCCCCTTGCTGCCGAAATAGGGAACTCCTCTGGATTGAGAGGACCGATACTGCCGATAGTCATTCCGGTAGATGCGCGGAAAGTCGGAGTCGAGTTCCATGGTGCTGTACAGGGGGGTGTTCCGGTTAAACGCCCAGTATTGACCCGACCGACCCGACCGCCAGTGACCGTAACGCGGATTTCCCACATACTGATAGCCGGGGGGCGCCGCCACCGTCGACGGCTCTCCGTTTTCCATGCCCGCGACCGTCATGCCCAGGTACATGGCGTACCGCTGGTAAAATTTTTTGGGAACTTTCAGCCAGCCCGTGGCCCAGGTCTTTTCCGGCGTGGCGATTTCATACTGGTGATAATAATCCTTGAAAAACGTCCCCTCCTGCTTCATGTTCTCCAGAACCACGGAGTAGGTCGATGCGTCCGACAGCTTCTGGCGAATCTTCGCAAGGGGCGGCTGTTTCGGACCGCACCCCCATGTCGTCATCAGCAGGAGGAGGATGGTCGCCATGGGCAGGAGGGCCTGCAGTTTGATTTTTTTGGCTCGTTCCATGGATGCTCCTCTGAGGAACTTTTCAATTTATAATTACAGTTCAATACCAGAGCCGCCAATGCCGGTCAAGTCCAAAGGCGCTTTTATCGCCCCTTGACTTCAACCGTCTCTCTGATGTAGATCATGCGCCCACAGCATTGCATTTCAAGAAAGGAAAGCATGAACCGAACGCACATTCAAAAAATCGCCGCGGAACAGGGACTGGATGCGGCCCGGGTCCAATCCGTGGCCGATCTGCTGGCAGACGGCGCCACCGTCCCCTTTGTCGCCCGTTACCGAAAGGAGGTCACCGGCAGTCTGGACGAAGTCGAGATAACGTCTATCCGGGACCGCTTGAACAGCCTGGCCGAATTGGACGGACGGCGGGAAGCCATCCTCAAATCCCTGGAAACCAACGGCCATCTCACCGAGCCGCTCAAGGAAAAGGTCATGGCCGCCGACACCCTGGCGGTCCTGGAGGACGTCTACCTTCCCTATCGGCCCAAACGACGCACCCGGGCAACCATGGCCAGAGAAAAAGGGTTGGAACCCCTGGCCCGGGCACTGTTTGAACAGACGGGCATTGATCCGGCGGCCGCCGCCGAAGAATTCGTGGATGCCGAAAAAGGCGCGGAAACCGTCGAATCGGCCCTGGCCGGGGCGCGGGACATCATCGCCGAGTGGGTCAACGAGGACGAGACGGCCCGAGGCAAGCTGCGCCGGCTTTTTGCAGAGCAGGGGATCATCCGGTCGGTGCGGGCCGCCGCCTCTGAAGCGGACGGCGCCAAATACAAGGACTATTTCGACTGGGAAGAACCGGTCAGAGAAGCCCCCTCCCATCGGATTCTGGCCATGCGGCGGGGGGAGAAGGAAGATGTCCTCAACCTGACCATGACGCCGGATGAAGCGACCGCCCTGGAAATGCTCAAAGGCCTCTTTCTCAAAGGGACCGGTCCGGACGCCGAGCAGGTGGCCGCCGCCATAGAGGACGGTTATCGGCGGCTCCTCTCCCGGTCCATGGAAACCGAAATCCGCCTGATGACCAAGACGCGGGCCGATGCCGAGGCCATCCGGGTCTTTGCCGGGAACCTCCGGCAGCTCCTTCTGGCCCCGCCCCTGGGCGCCAGGCGCGTGATGGGGGTCGATCCCGGATTTCGAACCGGGTGCAAGGTCGTCTGCCTTGATCGACAGGGCAAACTCCTTCACCATGATGTATTTTACCTTCATGCGCCGGAAAAGGCCTCGCGTCTGCTCTCCCATCTGGTGGAGACCTACCGGGTGGAGGCCGTCGCGATCGGCAACGGAACCGCCGGTCGGGAGACGGAAACCTTTCTCAAGACCCTGACCTTTCCGCACCCTGTTCAGGTGGCGATGGTCAACGAGAGCGGCGCTTCCATCTATTCGGCGTCCGGGGCGGCCCGGGAAGAGTTTCCGGATCTCGACCTGACGGTTCGGGGCGCGATCTCCATCGGCCGGCGGCTCATGGATCCGCTGTCGGAACTGGTCAAAATCGATCCCAAATCCATCGGGGTGGGCCAGTACCAGCATGATGTGGACGCAACCGCCCTGAAGCAGTCCCTTGACGACGTCGTGGTGAGTTGCGTCAACAGCGTGGGGGTGGACGTCAACCGGGCCAGCGCCCAGTTGCTCTCTTACGTCTCCGGACTCGGCCCGGCCCTGGCGAAAAACATCGTGACCCACCGGGACGAACACGGCCCTTTCACCGGCCGGAAGGAATTGAAAAAGGTCAAGCGGCTCGGCCCTAAGGCGTTTGAACAGTCCGCCGGCTTTTTACGGATCCAGGAAGGGAAAAATCCCCTGGACGCCAGCGCCGTTCACCCGGAAAGCTATCCCGTTGTGGAACACATGGCCCGGTCTCTGGACTGCACTGTGTCGGACCTGATGAAAGAAGAAGCCCTGCGAAAGCAAATCCAACTGCCGGATTTCGTCACCGACGCCGTGGGACTGCCGACGCTCCAGGACATTCTGGCGGAACTGGCCAAGCCGGGGCGAGACCCCCGGGAACAATTCGAGGCCTTTGCCTTCGACAGCGGAGTTCAGAAGATGGCCGACCTTGAACCGGGGATGCGGCTGCCGGGGATCGTCACCAATGTGACCGCCTTCGGGGCCTTCGTGGACATCGGGGTCCACCAGGACGGGCTGGTGCATATCAGCCAGCTGGCGGACCGGTTCATCAAGGACCCGGCCCAGGTGGTCAAAGTCCATCAGAAAGTCTCCGTTGCAGTTTTGGCGGTGGACATCGACCGGAAACGGATCTCGCTTTCCATGAAGTCCAGCCCCGATGAAGGAGACGCCCCTTCCACGGGGAAAGACCAACGCCCCGTCCGGACCGGCATGCCCAAGAAGCCCCCCAAAAAATCCGATCGGACGGAACGGCCTTTCAACACTCCATTTGCCGACGCCTTCGGAAAACAAGCCGCCCGAAAGGAGGGCAACCGATCATGATCGCTGTTATTCAACGGGTGTCCGAGAGCGCCGTCGCCGTCGGGGGCGAGACCGTCGGCCGCATCGACGCGGGGCTTCTGGTGCTCTTGGGCGTGGGCAGGGGCGACATCGAAACGGACGTCGACTATCTGGTGGATAAGATCGTCGGCCTGCGGATCTTCGAGGACGACAAGGGAAAGATGAACCGCTCCCTGGCGGATGTCGGGGGCCGGATGATGGTGGTCTCTCAGTTCACGCTTCTGGGGGATTGCCGCAAAGGCCGGCGTCCCTCCTTCCTGAACGCGGCCGATCCTGAAACGGCCGAGGTCCTGTACGAATGCTTCGCCCGGAAAGTCTCGGAAAAGGGGATCGAAGTGGCAACGGGCCGATTTGGCGCTATGATGGCCGTATCCCTGGTCAACGACGGACCGGTCACCCTGATCGTGGAGAGCCCGTGACCCCCTCCTCCTTTCGGAAAACCGGCGCTGCGGTCTTCCTCCTGATCCTGCTCCTGCCGATGATCTGGACGCCCCGATCTGCGGCGGCCGACCCGTTTGACGCCCTTCGCAACCGGATCGGGCCCAGAGACGGGGTTCTCCTCTCCGATGAAGAGGGAACGGTGGTGTTTTCCCAAAATGGAGACCGGCCCCTGATCCCCGCCTCCACCCTCAAAATCTTCACCGCCCTGACAGCCCTGCACTACCTGGGATCCGATCATCGCTTCGTCACCGAAGTCTATATGGATGAGGACCGCAATCTGAAAATCAAGGGCTACGGGGACCCGCTGCTGATATCCGAAGTCATCGCCGACCTGGCCCGACAGGTGGCGGTGAAAACGGCCGGGTACCGGGATCTGGTGTTGGACGGCTCTCATTTCGCCCCCATCGTCATACCGGGGGTCACCTCCACGCTCAACCCCTATGACGCCCCCAACGGGGCCCTCTGCGCTAATTTCAACACCGTCTGTTTCCGGCAAGCCAACGGCCGCCTCGTCAGCGCCGAGCCCCAGACCCCGTTGCTGGATTTTGCAGTCCAGCGCATCAAATCCCGGGGAGGAAAGGGCGGCCGGATTATTCTCTCACAGGAAGCGGACGAGGCGACCCTTTATGCCGGCCATCTCATCCGTCATTTCCTGAAAGCGGCCGGGGCGAAGGGCGGAGAAACCGTCCGAATCGGACGGGTGGATCCGAAGGCCGACCGGCTGGTGCTGCGGTACCAATCTCCTTTCACTCTGGCGGAGATCCTTTCGAAACTTTTGGAACATTCTAATAATTTCATCGCCAATCAAGTCCTGGCGGCCGCCGGCGTCGCGGCCTACGGCCCGCCGGGGACCCTGGAAAAAGGGCTTCGGGCGAGCCGGCAATACGGCAGGGAAGTGCTGAATCTGGAGGGGTTCCAACTGGCGGAGGGGTCGGGGATCTCCCGAGCCAACCGGATATCGGCCCACGAAATGGGCCGGGTTCTGGCGGCCTTTGCGCCCCATTTCCGGCTCATGCGCCGGGAAGGGAATCTTTATTTCAAAACGGGAACATTGAGCGGAATCAACACGCTGGCGGGGTACATCGTGTCGAAGGGAGGAGCGCGCTACCCTTTCGCGGCGCTGGTCAACACGCCCGGGCGGTCAGCCCGGCGTCTGGCCGCCGCACTCGCAGAGATCGTAGACATCCTGGATTAGGATCTTGCTCTTCAGTTTTTCACCGCTGGTGATGGATGCGTAGGCGCTGTGATTGTGGATCGACTCGAAGTTCTCGGCGCTTACCGTGAACCAGGTGATGTTTTCGTCGGCTTTGAGCCGGGTGGCGATGTCCCGGACAATGTCTTCCACGAATTTGGGATTCTGGAATCCGCGCTCCGTAACGTATTTTTCGTCGACCCGCTTTAAGATGGAATAGACTTCGCAAGAAGCGCACCGCTCCACCAGTTCGATCATGTCCTCCATCCAGATGAATCGTTTGAACCGGATGCTCAACCGGACCTCGCCTCTCTGGTTGTGGGCGCCGCCGTCGCTGATTTCTTTGGAACAGGGGCAGACCGAGGAGATGGGCACCACCACCTCGGAGATGAGATCCACATTGCCGTCGGAATCGCTGGACCCGATGATGGAACAGGTATAGTCCATCAACCCCGGGGCCTCGCTGACGGGCGCGAGCTTTTCCATGAAATAGGGGAAGGTGACCTCGATGTGGGCGGATTCGGCGTTCAGGTGGGATTTCATCTCATCGAGAATCATGGCGAACTTCTTCAGAGAGACTTCTTGCCGGAAGATGTGGAGCATCTCCACGAAGCGGCTCATGTGGGTTCCCTTATACTTGTCGGGAAGATCCACATACATGTTGATGGTGGCGACGGTGTGCTGCCGCCCCTTTGCCCGGTCGAGCACCGTGATGGGATAGCGGAGATTTTTGATGCCCACCTTGTCGATGGCAAGGTTCCGA
>JAABTD010000257.1 GCA_011390065.1 Desulfobacteraceae bacterium | reverse complement strand
CCGGAGGATCTTCCGGACCTTGAGCTTGCGCATCCCGGGCATGGTGTTCCGCGCTTCCGCCTCCGACACCTCGCCGAAGGCCGACTCGATGGACCGGAACTGGGCGGCCATGGCGTCCATCTCGGCGTGGCCGGGCATGGGCTGGGCCGCGTATTCGAAGAACCGGACAAAGGCCTCGGCGTGCCATTCCATCGGCAGGCCGAAGAGATTGAGCAGGTCCCAGACCTCGACGGGGCTCACCTGCATGGGCGTGGCGGTGAGCAGGATCAAGCCTTTTGTCCGGTTCCGGAGCCCCTGCATGAGTCGGAGAAGCTGATTGGGGCGATGATCCGACGCGCCCGCGCCGCCGCCCCGCCGCCGGGCGTGGTGGGCCTCGTCCAGGATGATCAGGTCCCAGGGCTCGGCGGTCTCCAGGAGGTCCCGGGCCCGGTCCCGCCGGCGCATGAGATGGCTGGAGGCCAGCACGCAGGACTCGGCGTGCCATCGGTCCCGGTCCGCGACGCGGACGGCGTTGCCCTCCAGTCCCCGGGACGGATACCAGGAAAGCTTTTTCCCGTCGTAAATGGGCCAGTTGAGGTTGAACTTCTCCCGGAGTTCGATTTGCCACTGGGTGAGGACCGCCTTGGGCGCGAGCACCAGAATCCGTCCGGCCCGGCCCGCGAGCCACGCCTGCCGCAGGATCATCCCGGCCTGGATGGTCTTTCCCAGCCCCACCTCGTCGGCGATGAGCAGGCGTGGCGGCCAGTCGTCGTACATCCGGTGGAAGGCCCGCACCTGGTGGGGCCATGGCGTGATGGGACAGGTGGCCTCGCCGATCCGCTCCCCGCCGTTGGGAAGGGCCGGGGCCGCGTGGATGTAGGCCCAGACGGCTTTCCGGAGATCGGAGGGCGGAAGGGAAGGCGGAGGCGTCTCGTCGGATGCCGGTTGGGGCGGTTCTTCGGCCGAATCGGCCGATGGATCGGTTTCCCACGGCTTGACCGGCTCCCGAACTTCCAGCCGGGCCGGCAGCCGGTCGTCTTCCGGCAGGAATTTCAGGAGTTCGTCCCGGACCGCAGTGGGCACGTCGATGACGATGGCCGTTTTGGCCTGGTCGGCCCAGAGGCGGTTGAAACTCGTTTCCTCGGCGTCAACATGGTCCGCGGACGGTCCCCAGGAGGTGAAGACGTGGAAGCTGTCGAAATTTCCGGTCCAGCCGCTTTCGGATTCGTTGACGCTGCCGTTGAAGGCGATCCGGTCCCCGGCGGCGTCCATGATGATTCCGGCCTTTTCATGGAAGATGGCGTAGCTGGTGACGGGCTTTCGAGCACTATTGCAGGGAACGGCGACTTTTATATCCAGATGGTCTTTGGCCACCATCCAGGCCAGCAGCTCCAGGGCCTGGATGGTTTTTGAATCATCGGCGGACAGGGGCGTATCGAGGAGACGGGCCGCCACGGCGTCCCGGAGCGAATGGCCCTGGGCGATGGCGTTGGCTTCGGGTTTGTCCAGGGTGCAGCCCACGATGAGGCGCATCTGCCCCTTGTTGCGGATCAGCCCTTCCACGCCTTTGGCCGCGGCGGCCAGGGCCGATGCCTTGAAATACCCGGTGGACCGGTCGTACCGGACGGCCCGAGCCAGGGCCGGGAGGTAGAAGGTTTTGAGGAGGCTGCCGTCTTCGGGGGAATATTTGAATTTCCACTCGATGTCGGAGAGAAGGCGCATATATTGAGAATTTCGCTCGATTTTCTTGATCGTCTGAAAAGTTTACTCGTAGGGTGGAACGAAAAAGCGTTTTTGCTTCAATGCTTCTTCCGTCTCCGGCAAATCACGAATGATCTTTTTTTCCGCGGCGATTTTCAGCATCGCCCGTGTTGAAATCGCATCCACGCCCTGATCTTTGGCCTCGTTGCGGCCTTTTTTATCGTCGATAATGAGAATGCCGTTCAATTCCATTGCCAGGGATAAGGCGTCCATTTCCCCATGTCCGAGTTTTCGAGTGA
The DNA here is from genome assembly GCA_011390065.1 of Desulfobacteraceae bacterium. Classification (GTDB taxonomy): domain Bacteria; phylum Desulfobacterota; class Desulfobacteria; order Desulfobacterales; family JAABSP01; genus JAABTD01. The sequence goes on along the minus strand of JAABTD010000257.1, from coordinate 4,832 downwards.
ATAGAGCGGGTTTGATGGCTTTGACGATCAAAATGCCGTCGCCAAGGTGTTTTTCAAAGCTCTTTTTCTCTTCTGGGGTGCAATTTGAAAAGAATTCATCGGAAACGGATTCCGGGATATAAATTTTTCCGAACAGATCCCGGACAACTCCGACCCGATCGATTTTGGCCAGCGCGATCAAAGGGCTTGTGTTGGACACCACGGGCCGCTTCAATACGTCACTCCTCGACCGCGGTTCGAAGAAAAGAGACCTGTTCTTCCAATTCCGCCTCGTTCAGCCCGTCAACGGGGATCCCGCTGCTCCAGAGCAACTCCAGAAAGCCCCGATAGCCGATTCCCAAAATGTTCCCGCATTCCGCCAGCGACAGATGACCGTTCAGGTATTCCCAGATCACAAAGCCTCGGTTCATCTCTTTTTTGATGACGTCCATGTCTTCCTCGTAGGATTCAAGGATGGCGTCCGGAAGTTCAAGCGTTATGGTTCTCATGAGTTGTTCCTCCTGGGGTATTTTGTGACCATTTTACCCCATTTTCTCTTCTTTCCACAACTGGAGCTGCTCCGGCTCGTTCACCTGCTCGGTGAAGGCCAGCCGACGGAGGTTTTCCAGCACCTCGAAATCGTTGGCGGCGGGTTCCACGGCCTTGGCGGGGTCGAAGCCGGTGAAGGTGCGGGAGGGGGGCAGGACCTCCAGCACCGCCTCCAGGGCCATGAGAAAGGCGGGTTCCTTGTCCGTGCCGGCCTTGGCGAGGAGTTCCCGGGCCGCGTCCAGGGTGCGGTTGCGGGCCGCGTTGGCGGCGTGGTGGACGGCGTCGATCATGGCGCGGCGGCCGTCGGCGGATCCCAATGCGCCCATGGCGGCGCGGGAAGCGCTGTCCAGGAGGATGACGTTGCTGGTCTTTTTCTGGGCCACTTTCCCGATGATGTCGGTTTCCACGTCGAGGCCCACCACCCGCGCCAGCCGCAGGGCTTCGTCGTAGGGGAACTGGGGGGCCTTGAAGGCGTCCCAGGCCAGGACGAACCATTCGGTGAGGGGGTCCAGTTCGGCCTTGCGTTGGACCTGGGTCAACTGCTCCATCCGCCAGTTCTTCACCTCCCGCCGGGCCGCGTCCAGGGCGTCTTCGAAACTAGTATAAATTAGCTAAGTCTTATTCCTCATGGTATATTGGAGGCTTCGGTTCAAACTCAGACAAACCAATTATGATAGCAGTAGCTAAATCTATAGCTCTGCCAACATTTTCTCTACAGAGATCATAAGTGGTAGATATACGATAAATTTCTCTAAGGGCTTGAATGTTTTTAATAAGGGAAGCTTTGAAATCTAATGATGCGAGAAAATCTTTGAATTCATAAAAATTAAAAGATTGAAAATAGGGCTGATTATTATGCTTTGCGATTTCAGTTATTCGTTCTTCAACCCAATAAACCCATGATCGCTCTATGGCAGCACAGGGATTTACTGGTTTAAGATCTAATAAATCTTCTATCCAAACAATATCAATCAAACCTTCTTTATATAGCCTTCCTCCAGTAGAGACATAATCACTTTTAGCTTCTATTTCATTTAATGAATTATTTTGAATATTAGCATTTTGTATTTTATTGGCGCTTTCAAAAAACTGTATCGAAGTGTACATCCAAAATTTTATATCTGCTTTGTCTCGTATTTCTTTGATCAACTCTTCTCGAGGCGCTATTATACTATTATTTTTTCCTAAAACCCACCAATCCTCTTTTTTGTCATCTGTTATGAATATTATATTTTTACGAGTTTTAACCGCATAATCGATGATTTGATTCCAAATGATTAGATCGCCAAATACTTGAATCCCAATCTTTTCCTCCTTGTCTTTATACCCAGGTGGTATTTTTAGCCTATAGCGTAATTCTCCTTGAGTGACAACTTCCATTATATTTGAAAATGAATATGTTGATCCAACCTTAAAATAAGTAGAAAGAATATCTAACACTGGATCTTCTTCAACCAATTTTTTAATATCGGAAATCTTCAATTCGATTTCTTTCTGAAGCGTTTCCTTAAAAGACAAGAAATTTTCCTCAAATTCTTCAAATATTTCTGAGTCTATATGAGGGTGTATTTCACTCTTTTTGGTTCTATTTTTGAGATCTTTTAATTGATTACCTATAGATTTTATATGATTATTGATAAGTTCTTTGTAAAGATTGATGGGTTTTTTTATCGACACTTCTCTTTTACAAAGGTATTCATATTCAACTTGATTAGGTATCCATAGCCTATTCTCAGCAGGTTTGATTATTTTTTCAAAGATGTCATCCATAGTCCTTTTTGAATATGAATAAAAGTTCAAAAGTGCCGAGCTATCGAAAATAAAAAGACACTCGCTCCAAAGCTCCTTTTCTGCGTCATCAGTTAGGTTGTAATCATCCAGTCGTCTCTCCATTTCTTCCTCTCCGACTTGTTTTTCTGATTGAACATCTAATGCCGGTTCTTCTTGCTTTTTCGATGGCATCCTTTGCCGTCACAGGGTCGCCGTGAACTCCCATCGCCTGCATGAACATCTTCCGATCCGCATCTTCCGGCAAAATTGACGCCATGATGGCCGCCCGGGACGCCACCAGCGGCCTGCGCGCCCACCAGACGTGGAGGTAATAGGTCGGCGGAAGGGCCGTCATGGAGCGGCGTTCGCGGGAGCTTTCCTCGCCGAGTTCGGCAATGGGCAGCCAGGATTCGATCAGGCGGCGGGTCATGGGCAACGATCCTTTTTGGTCACAAAAGTCAAAGGAGAGGCATTCAGAACAATTCCATCTTCAAAAACCTGATCACTTGACATCATCAACCTCTTTCAACACCTCATCGGCCGTGTATTGAAAGGGGCTTATACCGAGATTGGAAAGGGCCGTGAGAAAATCCGACCGGTTCAAGCCCGCAATCTGCGCCGCTTTTTCCTGGGAAACCGTTCCCGTTTCGTACCATTTGGCCGCCGCCAGCATTCGGATTTCAGCAGCAAATTCCTCCGGCGTTTTCCGAACGGCGGGCAGCACGTCCTCATTAAAATCCATGGTTATTTCAAAGTTCATGGCAGACCTCTATTCTGGAGAAGCGCTCTCCACTTCTTGCTTCATCCGCCTGACCTCTTCGATGCTCAAATTCGTGACTTGGGCGATCTGCTTTTCGGTCAACAGATCGAGCAGTAGCAGATTTCGGGCAGATTCTTTCCGGGCTTCTCTTATGCCGATATCGATTCCCTGTTCTCTGCCGACTTCTTCAATGGATTGCAGCATCTTCGTCTCCTTGAACATGGCGCTTTGACTTGTCGCCTTTATTTTTGAGTAGCGCCTTCCACCTCTTGCTTCAACCGCCTGACCTCTTCGATGCTCAAGTTGGATGCTTGGGCGATCTGCTCTTCGGTCAACACATTGAGCAGTAGTAGATTTCGAGCGGTTTCTTTCCTGCCTTTTTCCATACCGATATCGATGCCCTTTTCCATACCGATATCGATGCCCTTTTCCATGCCGATATCGATGCCCTTTTCCATGCCGACTTCTTCAATGGATTGCAACATTTTGGCCTCCTTAAACATTGGGTTGTCGCCGATAATTTCCCGGAACTTTTTTTCTTCCTCCGGGTTCAGTTCAAGGCTTTGTTGAATCAACGAATACAGCACCGAGCGCTTCGGCCCCTGTTCGACGCCGGTGATGCCTTTGATGGCCTTGGCTTTGATCAGGGGCCGGTCCTTTTTGGGATAATCCGTCAGCGGCAAATACGCGGCCGCTAAAGGATTTTTGGCGGCTTTTTTCTCGAATTCCACGGCAGGGATGTGCTTGAGCTTGATCAGCCGGTACGTGAACTCGTTGATCGGATAGCCGCACAGGGAAATTGTGTACGTGTCCTTGACCGGCTTTCGCCATTTCGCGGAGTCGGTGAACATGGCGATGGGAAAAACCGGCTTTTTGAACTTGAAGAATATGCCGCAGAAACAATGGAACATGCGCTGGTTGAAGGCATCCTGTTTCTCCCCCTGCTGTTCCCAGTGGATAAAAATCTGCTCTTCCATCCCCTCCAGAAGAACGTCCACAAGAATCAACGCGTCGGTGATTCTCTGTTGGTCTTCGCCGGACAGCTTTTCCCCGTCTTTTTCAAAAAGCGCGATCAGTTCCTTATCCAGGAAGCGGGCGGTCTCAAACCTTATTTTATCCACCAGATCGGGAAAAAACAATTCAAAATATTCCCGGAGAAACAGCGTCAGGGTCTCTTTATGGCGGATATCGAATCGGTTGCCGGTTTTTTTCATGACCTTTCCTCCATTCACGCCTTCGGGTCGATGAGCAGATACCGCAGCGCCATCAGCACCCGCCGGGGATACTTCCGGTGCATGGCCATCCCCAGCCAGTAGGCCGCCTCTTCCCTGCCCATGGCCTCGATGCCGTCGGTCACCTGCCGCATGTTCTTTCGGCTTCGCATGGGCGCGAGGACCCGCCCGTTGGCCGGGTCGGCGTTCTCGCCGTCAAAGGCCGCGATCCGGACCTCCGTCGCCGGCAGCAGGTCCGGGTCGATGAACTCATCGACGTTTTGAACCCCCGGCATCCCCCGGGCCGCGTGGGTCAGGGCGATGAGGGCATGGGTCTTGCCGCCCCCGTAGTTGGTGTCGAGCCGGAAGATGGACGCCGCCCCGCCGCCGAGAGTGGGTAGTGGGTAGTGGGTAGTGGCTTGTGGCTTGTGGCTTGTGGCTTTGCTGGGGTGCTTCAGCCGCCGGATTCGCACTACCCACTACCCACTACCCACTACCCACTACCCACTACCCACTATCCACTGCTTTTCTCCCCGAAGCCGCCCGCAGACATTGAGCAGCAG
>JAABTD010000256.1 GCA_011390065.1 Desulfobacteraceae bacterium | reverse complement strand
CCTGGAGATGACGGCGCTTCTGCTCTTCACCATCGCGACCAGCTCCTATCTGGCGGTCAATTTCACCGGTTCCACGCCGTTTACGTCGCCGTCCGGGGTTGAAAAAGAGATGCGGATCGCCATCCCCTTCCAGGCGGCGGCGGCCTTTCTGGCCGTGGTCGCGTGGGTGGGGGCCGGATTCATCGGTTGAACGGTAAGGAAATTTTATCATGCAAGATTTTCGATATTTGCGCGGCGTCTCCACCCTGAAGCTGGACCCGGATGCCTGCATCGGATGCGGCCTCTGCACCATGGTCTGTCCCCATGGGGTCATGGCCCTGGAGAATAACGGAAACGGCGGCGGCAAGGCCAAAAAGGCCCGGATCATGGATCTGGACGGCTGCATGGAGTGCGGCGCCTGCGCCAACAATTGCCCCACTGAAGCGGTTCGGGTGACGCCGGGGGTTGGGTGCGCCTCCTACATTATCCAGACCTGGATCAAGGGCAAGGAGGCGGCCTCGTGCGGCGGGATCAAGTGCTGTTGATTCCGTAATCTCCTTGAAATTTTATATCGTCTTTGGGAGAAAAACCCGACCGGCCCAGACAACTCCCCTAAAAGCGCCAGGGCGACTCTCTACGCCCACCTCAACCGAACCGTCTCGAAACTGCCATCTTCATAAAGCGCGTCGTTTTCAAAGCGAAAAAACGAGAATTTATCCTTGCCGGGCGCATTCCTTCCCACCATGAATGTTTTTCCGTACACTTTATGAACAGCGGCGGCCTTTTTTTGATCCATGCCCCTGATGTGCGGCCCCTTGACCTCCAAGAGGGCGATTCCGTCGCCGATTTCCCTGTCTTTGACTTTCACCACAAAATCGGGGAAGAAGCCAGCGCCGTCCGCCCACTCATAGAGCGCCACTGAGTCGATTTTCCGTGCAGGATTGCGGTGCCACCATTCGATTTGCTTTTCTTCGTCAAGCTGCGACGCAATTGCTTTTTCATCCAGATTTAAATCAGGTGGATAAATGCCGTATATATTTTTTGGGGAGGCCGATAACGGCCGCTCGCTGATGAATTCGGAAGGCAGGTGAACTTTTTTGATTTCGACCTTCTGAACCCTGCATTTTTTATAGGCTTCGGCGATCAGCTTTGGGTTTCGGACCAGAACAAGGTCGAGTTGCTGTTCCAATTCCTCATCGTCTTCCGGCGGCTCGAACCCTTCCTTAATCAGCGTTTCCTTAAAACGATCCAACAGCATATTCGGAAACCGACCATGGTCGATATCTTCGAATCTAAAAATCAGTTGTTGGGCCTTTTCGGCCAGAGCTTCCGGTTCCAAACGGGCCCAAAAATCTTCTTGTTTAACCGTATCCCCGGATGCGTCGAAAACATCCCGGTTTTCCTGTTTCATTCCCACCCTAATCCGTTCCCGATCTGAGACAGCAGTGGAAAAATCGATATTAGACAGCAGTTCTTCCTCAAAATCATGATGAATATCTGGCAAATATTCGGACATCAACGTCTCCGGGCCAACCGGTCTCCGTTTGTAGTGGTAGCTGGTTTGGGCGTCGGAGGTAAATGCGTCAACAAGGCTTTTGCTCTTTTTCGATGGCTTTTCCGCGTCCTTCGACTGGTCGTTTTTGTCTGTATTATCAAATGGAAGTGATATTTGATGACTTTTTGATTTTAATGTGTCGGGATCAGGGCCGCCGCCCCCTTCTTCCGACTCGTTATTTTCTACGAGGACATCCCCATGTTCGTCCGTCTGGATGAACAATTGCAAATTCTCGCCGTTTTTTACAACTTGAGCCTGCTTGTCGTCGCCATGACAGGTGATGACGATCTGGCTGCCTAATTGGGATGCCCGGGTTTCCATCTCGTTGATCAATGCGCCCGCGCTGAGCAGTCCTTCCTGGGCGTCGTCGTTGGCGAGGAAAACGTAACCGTATTCCAGAAACGCCGGAAGATTTGGCCGGTTCTGGAGCTTTCTGTGAACCCGCATCAACCTGCCGACAACCTGGACGCCGAAATTCGCATCCCTCGCGCCTCTCAAAGCGGCTAAAGTCCATGCCCGCGGCGCATCGAATCCCAGAGCCACGGCCATTTTAAACAACAGCACTTCGATGTTCGGGTCATTCGCCAAAGAGATCAGATCGGCGTCCGGCTCATCGGCCGTGTGGATTTTAACGCTTTCTTCGGAAAAACGGAGCTTATCAATCAGATATTCCATCGCCTTTTTTTGGTCAACCTTGCCATTGGGAACTTGAACCAGCATGAGCGGCGTCAAGTCGATTCCCGCATCTGACAACGTCGATTTGATCAGGCGGTGCATTTTCGCACACTGATTCATGGCCGTGTGTTCAAAGCTGATCAACCGCTTTTCATCGTCCTTTTTGGCGATAAACCGGGCCATTTTGACGCCTTTTTTCAACAGGCCCGCCTGGACGCCGTCATATCGGCTGATCGACGCCCATTCGTCAGGCGAACCGACTTTATAACCGGTCGAGTCGGAAAATGCCTTTGCATCCCTGTCGTTGGGCGTGGCCGTCATCAAAAGCGTATAATCCGGACACATAACATCCGTAAAAAACTTTCTGGCCTCCGCTGCTTTTTGAAATCCATGATGGGCTTCGTCCACCACGCAGCCGATGCGCATGCCGACCTCCCGCGCCTGGAATATCAAATCGTCGACGGAGAGCCCGAAGTCGCCGGACTGTCGCGCTTTTCGTCCTTCCTTGTTGCGGGTCGCCACGCTTTGCCATGTCGTCACAAAAACGCCGCCGTTGTAAACGAGGTCCAATTTCCGGTCCGTGGCGACATCGAAAAGAGAAAGCCGGGGCGCGCCCTCACGCAACGCTTTCCGGGTTTGATCGACAACGCCTGAAAACGGCGCGAACCAGAACCATAACAAGCGTTCGGATTCCGAAAACCTGGACGCCACATCGATCGCCAGAAGCGTTTTTCCCGAGCCGGTAGGGGCTTGGAGCATCACCGTGCTGGCGGTTTGGCGAACTTTATGCCATGAGGAAACGTCATGCGCGGTCAACTCATCATAGGCTTGTTTGACGCCGGAAAACCTTTCGACGATATTTTCACATATGTTTCGCTGGAATTCTTTTAGAACAATCGGCATCATACAACTCCGTCAACCGCGGAATCGCCTGGACAGGGTTTCCGGTATCGGTTCAATGGTTTGCAACTTCAGATATTTCTTCAAACGCTCCGGCGACCAGGTATAAACGATGATCGGTTTATGGGTCTTATCCACCTTCTTCGCCAGATTTTCAATGGCCGTTTTTCTCAGTATTGGTATGTAAGCGATGCCGCCATCGCCGTTTTCCCGCCAGGCGAACTCGCCCCCATTCCAAAAACAAAGGGGATAATCGTGCATCAATTGCAGCGCATACCAAACCTGCTCATGCTTTAGGCGCGTTGACAAACGGTATGGCGGTATGGCGGCGGTTCGAAGGTAGGCGAAATCCCCGCCAAGCGCCGTGACCTCTTCATCTTTCTTGCTGCGATATCCGCGAATGACCCGCCGGACTCCCGCCGGACTCTTTCCGCGCACACATCCCGGCAGAGATTTTTTTCCGGCTGATCTCCGGTGGCTTCGGCATTGGAAACCAGGATAAAGCGCCGGTTGCCGCCGTCTTCTTTGTTGAGGTTCAGGACGGCGTGGGCGGTGGTGCCCGAGCCGGCGAAAAAATCGAGGACGATGTCGTCGGGGTCCGTGGCGATTCTCAGAATGCGTTCAATGAGGCGTGTCGGCTTGGGCGTGGAAAAAACGGACGCGGAATCGACAAAATCCAGGATTTCGAGGATTTCCTTTTTGGCCTCCTGGGTGTGGCCGACTTCTTTGTAGGGCCAGAAGGTTTGGGGGACGCGTCCGCTTTTGACTTCGGAGAGGAATCTTTTGATTTGAGGGATGGCATTCCCATTTTTTCCCCACCAAATTCTTTCATCTTCGTCCAATTCTTTGAATTTCTCTTCAGAGTACCTCCAATATGAACCGCTTGGTGGGCCGGAGATCAAGCGACCAGAAGGGCATTTAATTGGATACACCCCTTTACTGTAGGGATTTCTGGCCGACAAATCACTCGTTTTCCAAGGACCTCTTGGGTCTCCATCAAGATTTTTATAGCTTTTATCTTGCTTTTCTGTTCTTGGCAAAGGGTTTGGTCGCCATTTTTCAGAATTCATTGCATAGAAGATCGGAAGAGCGTC
>JAABTD010000255.1 GCA_011390065.1 Desulfobacteraceae bacterium | reverse complement strand
ACGACGCTCTTCCGATCTTATAGTTCCGCTCACCAAACACCCTGTTCATCAACATCCCGAGCTGAAAAAGTTCATGGTCGTCAATGGAAACAAAAATAGCGCCTTCCGGGTGCAGCAGGTCCCGAGCCAGCATCAGCCGCTGATACATGAATTCCAGCCATACGGAATGCCGAAACCGGTCGTTGACGTCGAAAAAGCGATCATTATAGACAAAGTCCCGGTTTCCAGTGTTGTAAGGCGGATCGATGTAAATGCATTTGATTTTTCCCGCATGGGTCATCCTAAGAAATCGAAGGGCGTCGTAGTTGTCGCCCTCGATGATCAGATTTTCAAAGACGTCGTCGCCCTCCGAAAGCGCGTCAACCGGCTCGAGGACGACAAAATCGTCGTTCAGCGCCTGATCCTTTTCGATTGCTTTCCGCTCCCACACCAGCCCGTATGACGCCTCCCGCTCCCGGCGCTCCAGCAGGCGGATCAAATCTTCTTTGGAGAGATGATCGAAGTTTCCCATGTCCGTCCATTTTTTTGCTGGCGCCTTCACGCCAGCTATTGAGGGCTGTTTGTAGAAAAACAGCGCAATTTGTAGCCCATATACGACTTCCGGTTCAAGGAAAATTTACCTATTAGCCCAAACCGGACCCATACACGGAAATACCAAGGGCAATCCATTGTTTTCCAGCCCATCGCGCGGTAAAGCCCCTTCCGGTTGCTAACATAATCCCGAAAACGAAGAGGAGGGGAACCGCCGTGTACTGCAAGACATGCGGAGAAGTCAAAATCGACGGAAAATGTCAACCAAAGGTGCGACAGTTTTGAGTCCATGCTCAGGAATCAAATCAAGCAGGCGGCCGCCGCCTGCGGCGACCCGGACGACGGGGAAAAGGAGCGGCCGGGTGTGAAAGTGGAGATTGAAAAAATCAGGATTGTCTTCGGGGCGGGGTGATCGTACGGCCGTTTCAGCGGTCTTCGAACTCCAAGGCAATCTCTTTGATCCTGTCGATAATCATGCGCCTGATTTCATCTTCGGCCGCATATTGGTTCTTCTGGTAGATAGCAAGCGGAACGACTTTGTCTTTCAAAACGATAAACAAATAGATCAGGCGCAACCCCTTGCGTTTTCCCATGTTATATTCCGACAACGCCAGGCGGGCCTTTCTGACTTCCATCCCCCCGAAGCCAGGGTACACATCGCCTTGCGACGGGTTTGCGGCAAGGTTTTCTATTTCGTTGGAGAGTCTCTTTTTCGACTTGGGAAATTTCTTGAAAAGCCGCTTCAGGTGCTTCTGGAAGGATTCAGGATAGCCGACCGTCGTCATCGATCAGGCGTTTTCAGCGATTTGCATAACAAGCCGCCGGAACTCATCGTCTCCGCCGATTTTGCAGTCCACTGCCAAATCATCCCAGTCATCGAGGGATTTTTCGGTGAGCCGACCCAAGAAAAACGACGGAATCCTTTTCCCCTCAACGCTCTTGTAGATGTTCAGGTAGTTGTCCCGGATCTTGCTTGCGGTTTCATAGAACATCGCCAGGCATGCCGCGTTGTCGCATGGGGCCTCGCATGAGCTGAGCGTCTCCCTTATCCGGCGGATCAGCTTCTGTGTTCTTATATAGTCCCTCACAGCCTCGATCCACAACAACGCGTACATATAAACGCCGCCGCCGTGCGCGATCAGCGCCAAAATATTGTCCATAATTTTCAGCCGGCCGGTGAATGCTTCGCATTCTTTTCTTGCGTCCGCGCAAGTGATAGGGATGCCCATTTTTATTCTCCAAACAAAAGAATCGAGTTTCACCTGCACTATAACAAAACCCCTTTGCGTCCGCAATATGGAAACAGTCCTTCATCATGTTTGACAGAGTTGATTTGACAATATACCATGTATTGGTATTTAAAACATAGGCGGCGACGTGAGCGCGTGGACCGTCAAAATACAAAAGAAGGCCAAAAAAGGTATTGCAAAACTCCCTGAAAAGGTCCGAAGCGCTTTGAAGCTTTTAATGAGGGAAATCAAGGTTTCAGGACCTGTGAAGGGGAACTGGCCTAACTACGGCAAGCTTTTTCCGACGCTTCATCACTGCCACTTGAAAAAGGGCAACCCTACTTATGTCGCCGTCTTGGAGGTAAGGGGCCGCGAAATAAATTTGGTGGAGGTGATTTATGCCGGGACTCACGAAAAAGCCCCCTATTGATGAGAGCGTAACCCTGACGATAACCGGGCCTTTGGACCGGAAGGAAGAAGTCGTGGCGCTTTTGGAAAAGCACGGTTTTATTGATGTTTCAGACAGCATCCCGTGGCGCGAAGCGTTCGATGACCACGACGAAACAAAGGAACCCGGATATTTTTTGGCCGGCGCCCGATGCAAGGAGGGGGTGACCCAAAAGCAGCTTTCCAAAGCAACGGGCATCCCGCAAAGGCATATTTCGGAGATGGAAAACGGAAAGCGGCCCATCGGCAAGACGCTTGCCAAAAAACTCGGAGAGGCGCTGGACGTCGATTACAGGGTCTTTTTATAACCGTTGAGGCGCTTCATCAATCCTTGGACCCCCCTGTCGGATATCGGTGGGGGTTTGTTTTTGAGATGATCGGAGGAGCCTAAAGAAGCAGCAATAGGGGTGATGGACGGGATCAATGAAGGC
>JAABTD010000068.1 GCA_011390065.1 Desulfobacteraceae bacterium | reverse complement strand
CAATTTTTTGCTTAGCGTGGCGAAAGGCCGGCGGCAGATGGAAGACATGGAGCGGTGGTTGTCCCAGGGATTCAAAGGGTTTCCTGATCTTACGGCCATGCTGAAGCGGGCCTACGACCTGGAGGAGCCTTCCCGGGAAACGCCGGACGCCATGTCGCAGTGGCCGAAGGTCAATGAGCAGTTCCTTAAGTCGTATGGGGAGTTCCTGGAACATATGGGCGTCGGCCCCCGACCGGAACATCTCAGGCTGGTGAAAAAGTATGAAGCCCTCAAGGAGAAGGCGGCTGAACAGGAGGAGACAATACGCCATTTGCGGATGCTGACGGCGGAAAAGGGGCCCGACCCGGCGGATCAGGCGGCGGCGGTTCAGGGGTTCCAGAAGATCCTCCAGTGCCAGACGGAACAGTTCCAGGAATTGATGGGCAACCTGAGCCGCTTTTACGAGGAGAGGGATCGTTCATCGTCCGGAGAAAAGGGGTCCTGATCCGGGCGCTGCAACACCCTGTGGAAAGGAGGCGCGTGATGGGTCGGAAAACAGACGCCCCGGGGGGGTGCCGGGCGTTCACCCGGCAGAGTTTTGAAATGCATGTCGAGTATGTCGTCCAGGGGACCAATGCCCCTGAAAAGGCTACTCTTTACAATCTCGGGGCCGGCGGCATGTATTTCGAAACCCGAAAACCGCTTTCAGCCGCCACGGAACTCTCCATCCGGTTAGTGGATTATTCGCCGGATGTTCATGGCGAATACGAATTCTACCGCGGACGGGTGGCATGGAGCGGACAGGTCGATCGCGGGAATGGACGCCGCTACGGGGTGGGGGTCCGTTTTCTGGAAAAAGGCGCTCACGCTATGGGACCTGGAAGGACCGCCGCCGGGGCCCGTTTTTCCGGAAGGTAGGACCGCGCCGGACCCGTTTTGCGGCCCATTCCGGCCAGGTGAGGCGCCGCAACCGGTTATCCGGGCGATTTAGGCGGGCTGACCAAGGCTTCGCCGTCCACCACAAGGGTTCCCTCACTATTGCTGCACGTGGTTCGGAGGAGAACGCGATTTTTTTCAGCGTTCACCTGGACGACCTCGACCCGGGCGGTGATGGTGTCGCCGATGCGGACCGGAGCCAGGAATTTGAGTTCCTGCTTCATGTAGATGGCGCCGGGCCCGGGGAGTTTCATTCCGATGACGGCTGAAATAAAGCCGGCCGACAACATGCCGTGGGCGATGCGGCCCTTGAAGAAGGTGCCGGCGGCATAGGTCTCGTCGATATGGGCCGGGTTCATATCCCCGGTGATCCCCGCAAACAGGTAGATGTCGGATTCCGATACCGTTTTGGAAAATTCCTCGGCGTCGCCGACGGCGATTTTGTCTATGGTCTTTCCAATCATCTGACGTTCTCCTTTTTTCCTCAGCGTCTAATATGGATCGCAGGCGGCTAAAACCAGGCGCGATGACTCCAGATTTCTTCTTCCAGGTCCTTCTTGTCTTCCTGCAGCTTCAGATACATGGAGGCGTTCTGAATGGCCAGTCCGCCCTGATGGGCCAGGGCCATGGCCAGGATGACGTCGTCCTCGGTGAAGTCTCGAGGTGTTTCACTATAGAGGCGCATGACGCCGATCACCCCTTCCCGGGCGTTAATGGGTACAGTGAGCGTGGCGGCGATTCCCTCCCCGGCCGTTTCTTTGGGGTATTGAATCTCCTTGCTGTCGGCCACGTTGGGAATGACCACGGGCTTGTTTTGAATGGCCGTGTTTTTTTCGGCCAATAACGGTCCCTTGTCGAGGTAGGCCTCGCTCAGGCCGTAGGAGGCCACCAGGTGGAGGGTCTTTTTTTCCTCGTCCAGCAGTCGGATGGAGACGCCTTTGACGCCGAAAACCTCCGCAACGTCGGACGACAGGATATGGAGGATCTTTTTGACGTCCAGGGTGGAGTCCATGGCCACGGCCAGATCGTTGAAGATCTCGCTGTTCATCCGGATGCGGCGCAGGAGTCGTTCCTTTTCGATGGCCACGCCCCCCTGGTGGGCCAGGGCGGTGAGCATCTTGACGATGTGGCCGGGGAATTGCCGCTTGACGGCGCTGTAAAGACGCAGTTCGCCGATGACCTTGTTTTGGGACTGGATGGGGACGGCCAGGGCCGAAACGATGCCCTCCCGCCTGGATTCCTCCGGATACTGGAGCCGCGGGTCCTTGCCCACGTCCTTGATGACCACCGTTTCCCCCGCCAGGATCCGGGTCACCACTTCACTTTTGTCGGCGGAAATCGATCCCTTGTTCAAAAACGCCTCGCTCAGTCCGTGGCTGGCCGCCAGATCCATCATCCCGGTTTCCGGGTTGTAGAGGCGGATGGAGACCCCCTTCATGGAGAAGGCCTCCCCGATTTCAGCCGACAGGGTGTGGAAGATCTGCTTCAGCTCCCGGCTGGAGTTGATGTTGGCGGCCAGGCGGAAGTAGAGATCGGCGTTCGTGTTGACCCGTTCGTAGAGATGGGCGTGCTGGATGGCGATGCCCCCCTGATCGGCCAGGGCCTGGAGAAAAGCGACTTCATCGTCGGAGAACGCGCGCTGTTCGCCGGTATAAAGCGACAATACGCCGATGCCCTTGTTCTGCACCATGACGGGCACCACGAGGATGGAGGCGATGCCTTCGGCTTTTTTGGCTTCATGGTTGTCAAGCCGGGCGTCGGATGCGGCGTCGGTAAAAGCGATGTAGCCGCCCGCCGCCATCAGGTCCTTGATCACGGTTTCGATCTTCATGGGCTCTGCGTGGAGATAATCTTCCGACAACCCTTTCTGCGCCACGGGCGTCGACAACCCTTTTTCCTCGTCAGCCAGAAAGAGACAGGCCGCTTTTCCGTTCAGACTGTCTATGGCGCTCTGAACGATGAGATCCAGCAACTGGTCTTTTTTGAAGGTCGTGCCAAAGGCTTTGCTGATCCTGCAGAAGGTTCTGAAGTAATCGGTCTCTTTTGCCATTCTCGGTCTCCTTTACCCCTGGCCCGGTTAACCGGCCTGTTGCTGCTCTGAAGCGACGGCGCTCTTTTTTTTCGATTTTTTGCCCTTGCCTTTGGATGCGGCGGGTTTTTTTGAAGCGGCCGCCCGGCCCTTCCGGTCCGTTTTGGGTCTCGAAGCGGCCGGCTCCCGTTCCCTGAGCCATTGGACGATTTTGGGCGCGAACTCCCGTTGGAATTTTGAACTGACATAGATGCCGATATGGCCGGTGTCCAGACAGAGATCTTCCGTATCCCGGCTGCCCACGGCCGAGGTGAGTTTGTCGCAGGCTTCCGGCGGCACCAGGTGGTCGTACCGGCCGTAGATGTTGAGCAGCGGCATGGTGAGTTTTTTCAAATCCACCCGACGGCCGCCCACCTCCAGCTTGCTCTGAATCAGCAGGTTTTTCCGGTAGCAATCTTCGATGAACTGGCGAAAAGTGGCGCCCGGCACATCCGGGCTGTCGAAGATCCATTTCTCCATCCGGATGAAGTTCTCCACGAACGTGCGGTTGTCCATGTTCTCCAGAAAGCCGACGTATTTGTCGATGATCAGGCGGGCGGGGTTGAGCAGGAGGAAGCCGAGGTTCATGAGGTCGCCGGGCATGTTCCGGTAGCACTCCGCCATACGGTCGGCGGAGGTCTGCTTCATCCAGATGTGGAGCAACCCCTTGTCGGTGTCGAAGTTGCTGGGGGTCACGGTGGTCACGAGATTCTGGATCTTGTCCGGATGGAGGGCCGAATAGATGACGGAAAAGGCGCCGCCCATGCAAATGCCCATGAGATTGATCTTGTCCAGCCCGCGGGTTTTCCGGATAAAATCGACGGCGTTGTCCATGTAATCGTTCACATGGTCGTCGATGGTCAGATATTGATCTTTCCGGGTCGGATACCCCCAGTCGATCATATAAATGTCCAACCCCCTGTCCAGAAAGGTCTGGACAACGCTTCTTCCGGGCTGAAGATCCAGCATGGTTTCCCGGTTGATCAGGGCATAGACCACCAGCAGCGGGGTCGTTCCGCCGGGTTCGGGCGCCCGGTAATACTTGAGCTTGACCCGATCCTCCTGGTAAACCACCTCGTACGGCGTGGTCGCCAGGTCAGTGTCCAGATCCCCCAGCAACACCTCCGAGGCCTTCCGCGCCCGGTCCTGGGTTTTTTCGGTGCTCTCGGCCAGCTTCTTCAGGATGAGATCGACGGCGATTTTCGATTGCGTCATGTTCCTTCTCCTTTCCCCTCGCCACAGGCGTCCAACTTTCTGGAGAGCGATTTGATCTGCTTTTTCATGAGGTAGATGTCTTTGTAAAGTTCGTCCATCTCCTTTTGGGTCGGGACGGGGAGCTGGCCGATGATGTCGCTGAGCATCTCCTCCCTCGCTTTTTTATACTGGACAAGGGCATCGATGGCGTTGGTCATGACCTGAGTGTATTCCGGCGATTTGAGCAGCGTCATGTAATGGCCTTCCAGCACTTTGATCCAGGTGCGGTAATAGCCCTGAATGTCGTCGTGCAGTTCTCCATTTTCGGCCATCTTCTCGATTTTTTCCTGCATCGCCGCCATCGATTTTTCCATGGGGATGTAAAACATCTGGAGCAATTCACTTAAGGCCGTCTGATAGAGGGTGAGTTTGTCAAGGTACCGGTTGAAGCGTTCCAGCTGAAAGCGCGTCAGGCCCAGGGAAGGGATCTTGAGATATTTCTGGAATTCTTTTTCATAAATCTCCCGGAAGGTCTTGAAAATCTCCTGGTCGATGTTTTCAAAGGAGTAGGCCTTGCTCTGCTGACCGATGCGGGATGCCCGTTCCATCCACTCGCGGTTGAAGGTCGTCCAGGCGTCCATGGTCTGCTGGGCCATGTCCATAACGAAATCAGGAACCATGCCCGCGCTTTTCGCGGCGGCGTCCATGGCGTCGGGCTCAGCCATGGACGACATCAGCGACTGAAACACCTTGGCGCTCGATTCCCATGATTTTCTGGCTTTCCACGCGGCGTTTTTGGGCTGTTCGGCATCGTCCGTCCGGGATTCCGTTCCGTCGGCGGAGGGGGCGGCCATGCTTCCCCAGAAATCGATGGCGGATTTCATCCAGTCGGTGAAGAAGACGGCAGGGTCAGTTTCCGGCTTTTTCTTCTCGTCTGCCATTGCAAACTCCGTTTGTTTGGGTTGTGAATGGCGGGAAGGACTGATCGATATCAATATCGATTTTCATTTACCTGATGGTAGAGGATTTGTCCTTTTATTTCAAATCAATTTTCCAGATTGTTGTCCTCATCAGGTGTTTTTTCCGATTTTCGGGCGGCTTCAAAGAGATCCGACAAGCCGGATCGATCCGTCATGACGCGCTCTGCAAGGCTGGACAGATCCATGCCCAGTTCAAGGCAGATCCGCATCTGCTCGTCCATGTTTTTCTTGTAGGCCAGATAGGACCGGATCGACTGTTCCAGGTATTTTTCGAAAAATTCGTTCAGGACATTCTCTCCGAACCGGATGAGCAGATGAAGAAGGGAGACCGGCAGCAGGCTGTTCCGGCGTTTGGCGTTTTCCATGATGATCTGGGTGAGGATGAAAGCCGTTACATCCTCGTCAGTCCTGGCGTCCAGGACCTCGACCTGCCGTCCCTGTCGGATCATCTCCGCGACGTCCTTGAGGGTGACATAGGCGCTCTTTTCCGTATCGTAAAGACGCCGGTTGGGATATTTCTTCAGGGTAACCTTGTTTGAATCCATGGACGATTCCTCTTAGTTGCGTATGCGCCGCCGTCCGCCGACGGCGCGGCCGTCATGTTACATTGCACCAAATCGGCCCTGTAAATTAAAGAGCCAAATGGTATGTTTTCATTTAAACACCTAATTGTCAACCTGATTATGTGGCTAAGCCCGCCGCTCTAAGCGCGGATTCGTGATTTGTGCAATGCATCATTTTTCCCTTGACATCCGGCGTCCGTGGGTTTATTATAGCTCTTAAGAATGACGAACGCGGCTCTAACCGCGATACCGAAACCACGACATCCCAACAAAAGGAGGTAAAAGATGATGGAACCCGGCAAGATGGGCCAGCAGATGGTGACGTTTCAGAAAACGGTCTTCGACAGCAGCTTCAACGCCATGTCCATGGTGTTGGACCAGACCGAGCAGATGACCGAAAGTTACATGAAGCAGCTTTCCTGGGTACCCGAGGAGAACAAAAAGGCCATGGGCGACGCCATCGGCTTCTACAAAAAGGCCCGCGAGGATTTCAAAAAGGCCGTTTACGAAGGATTCGACAAAATGGAGGAGATGTTCAAAGCCAAATAGTCGGTTTCCCTCTGAACCCGACGGCTTCGGCATCCACCGAGAATTTTTAACTTTGGAAAGAAAGGCGCACCCACATGACCATGGATCAGAAAAAGATGTTTAAACAGATGATCGACTTTCAGAAGACCACGTTCGACAATTCCTTCAACGCCATGACCACGCTACAGGAACAGGGCGAAAAGATGACCGGGGCGTTCCTGGATCAGGCCCAATGGCTGCCGTCCGAGGGCAAGAAGGTGATCAACGACTGGATTCAGGCGTACAAGACCGGTCGCGAAAGCTTCAAGAAGACCGTGGAAGACAATTTCAGCAAGGTCGAGGAGTTTTTCGCCGAAAACGAAAGCGCGAAAAGCGGCGCGAAAAAATAGATCCGACGCCGGCCTGCGACCTAGTGTCGCCGGCCGGGGCCGCGAAAAAGACGCTGCGGACAATCGACGCAACAGAAGGAGAGATGTTTATGGCAAAGACACCAAAGCCGACGGAGGGCTCGGATCCCGGTTTTTCGGAAGAGATGGAAGCGGCCCTCATGAAACCGCTCAACATCGCCGCCCATCAGATGGGGGCGGTTCAGAATTTCTGGGCCGGTTTCAGCCGGTATGCCGCCGAGTTCATGATCCCCTATCTTCTCTCGACCCAGTACTTAGCCCGGGCGGAAAAAGAGCGGATGACGACGACCACGCCGTGGGAGTCCTTCCTTTCCCATATGGAACTGGCGGAGTTCAACCAGGACATCGCCCTCAAAAATCTCATGGCCAGCATCCGGGCCGTCAACGACATGGGCGGCCGCGAAATGAAAAACGCCGTCGCGGCCCTCTTCAACACGGTGACCGGAAAAGGCGGGGAGGGCGAGGACCTGGAGGCGTATTACGCCCGGCAGGCCCAGATGATGGACCGGGTCGCCAACGTCTACCCCCAGGCCATCCGGGACATCGAACCCGAGTACGGCTTCCATTTCGAACGGGGAAACCACGAACTCTTCGCCGAATCCGATCGGTTTTACGTCTACAAGATCGCGCCGACGGACCCCGGCGTCCGGATCGACGACAGCGCCAAACCGATCTTCATCCTGCCCCCTTATGTGCTCGGCGCCAACATTCTTTGCTTCCTGCCCGGTGAAAACCGCAGCTACGCCCATTGCTTCGCCAACCAGGGCGTTCCCACCTACATCCGGATTCTCAAAGATGTCAACGAAACCCCAGCCCTTCAGACCATGACCGGCGAAGACGACGCCCTGGACACCAGAGCCTTCTGCGAGAAGATCGCCGCGCGCCACGGCAAGCCGGTGACCCTGAACGGGTATTGCCAGGGCGGATTTTCGGCCGTGGCCAACTTGCTTTCCGGCGAGCTGGACGGACTGGTGGACGCCCTGTTGACCTGCGTTTCTCCCATGGACGGGACCCGGAGCCGGGGATTGGCGTCTTTTCTCAAGAGCCTGCCCCAGCGGTTCAACGACCTGGATTACGGGACCAAAACCCTTGAAAACGGCAATCAGGTCGCCGACGGCAAACTCATGGGATGGGTCTATAAGCTCAAGAGCATTGAAAACGAGGCCCCGCTGGTGGCCTTTTACCGGGACATGATGATGATCGCCCCCCGCAACGGAAAGACGCCCAACATCAGCAAGACCGCCGCTGCGCTGAACTACTGGCTCACCTTTGAGCGGACGGACCTGCCCCTGAGCATCACCCGGATGAGCTTTGCTTCCTATAACGCTCCCATCACGGAAGACGGCGATCTGCCGGTGAAACTCTTCGGCCGGAAACTCAATTTCAAGCGGATGGCGGAAAAGAAGATTCCCTGGCTCATCTGTTACGGCGAGCGGGACGACCTGGTGGAGAAGGAAACCGCGCTGGCGCCCCGGGATTTCATCGACGTGGAGGTCTCCCCTTTCCCCAAGGGCCATGTGGCCATGGCCACCTCCTGGTCCGATCCCAAATCCGAGTACGCCCTCCACACCCGGTTCGGCGACAACCAGGAATTCCGGGGGCCGGTCCGCTACCACCTGGATCTCGACAAGGCCCTCGACCAGGCGGCGGCCCGGGCCGCCGAAGCGGCCCAAAAACCGAAACCGGAGACCAAAGCGCCCAAAAAAGCGGCGGCCAAAACATCGGAAAAGGCCAAATAGCCCCCAGCGAAAACCCCCTGCAAGACCCGCCCCTCCGCCCGGCGATGCTTCAAGGCATCGCCGGGCGGTTCTTTTTCCGGATCCCCTCTCCGTTTGAACGCCCCCGCCCGAATTCCGTTTGTGATCCTTCAGCGGATATGGTACAGTTTTTCCCCAAAAAAACGGCTGCTGTCGAATCATGCGACCATTAATGCGGAGGAAACGCCATGCGGATCAAAGGAGAACTGTTAGCCGAATCGCCCATCTACCGGGGCAACGCCCGGAAAACCCTGTTTACCCGGGACGGGGACGGATCCCACCGCCTCGTCTCCCTGGCGGGCGAGGTGGGGGGGACGGCCCAGGCCCTTATGGATGCTTTTATCGGCCAGTCCAAAAACGGCAAGAACATCGGCCTCCTCAACACGCTCTGGCGGCGGCTCTATGGCGCCGCCCTGCCCGGCGGACTCATCCGCCAAGTGGAGTGCAAGCTGCAGAAAGAGAGCTACCCCCGGAACAATTTCTTCGACATGCGCATGGGCATCCGCCTCAATGAAGACCGGTGGGCCGCCGAGGCCAACGCCAATTACAAGATGGAGACGATCCTGAGAAAGAGCGTCTTCGACTTCTCCATGGAGGTGGCCGACGACCTCCTGGACAAGGAGGACAACCGAAGCCGCCTCTACTGCCTTCTCCAGGAACTCAAAGAAGGGCGGTTCTGGTTCGGGGCCGGGAAGAGCAAGGGGCTGGGGCGGCTCCGGCTGCTGACGGATCTCCCCATCAAAGCGCCGGAGACCCCGCCGAAACTCTCGGCCGGGGCCAATCACCTCCGGATCGACCTGGCCTTCGACGCCGAAAACCCCCTCCTGGTGGGGTGGAACTGGGGCAAGATCGACCCCCACACCGCCGCCTTCTCCGCCATCGAAGGCCCGGCTTCTGGTGGATGCCATGAAGGACATCCCGGCCCCCATCCGTCAGCGGCTGGAGATGGTCCTGGGCGGGGCCATCCTCAACACCGACGACTGGAAGGGGAAGCTGGCGGAATTCCTGCCCCGGATCGTGGCCATCTGGCTCAAGGAGCAGTCCGCCGGCAGCGCCGAAGGCTACCTGTTGCCCGAGGCGGCCATCTCCAAGCTGAGCAAGGGCAAGCACGGCCTCACCCAGAAGCTCCTCAACAAGATCAAGCCCTTTGCCGGTCAGATGTTCCCCTCGGAAGAAGCGGCGGACGCGGCATTCGCCGAGGCCCTGGGCAAGAAGGCCAACATGTCCAAGCGGGCGACGGCCCAACTGGAACACGTCCAGATGGAACAGCAGAACCTGAACCGCGACGCCTGGCAGGACGTGGCCGACGGTCTGGGGTTGGATCGAAAGCTGGGGGACGAACTGGCGGACCGTCTCGACGACGAGGACGCCCTCATCGAAAAGCTGACCCCGGCGATCGGGTCGACACTGCCCCGGCTCCACGAACAGGTGGACCAGCAGGTCAAGCTCCTCCAGAGCGACGCCTGGGTGGATGCCGAGATCAAGTCCCGGGAAGAGCACCTCCAGCTCAAACAGCTGCTCAAAGACGGGAAGATCACCGAATACCAGTGGAACGATCCCGGCATGCCCCCCGAGGGGATCCGCTCCGCCACCTGGCGTGAATTTCTCGACGCCCACAGCCGGGTCCGCTTCCGCCACATGCTCAATGCCCAGAACCTGAACAAGAGCATCGTCAACGACAAGAACCAGATCGAATTCCTCAAGACCTATCGCGACCGGACCCGGCAGGAGCTGGCCCAGCCCCGCCACATCGACTTCCGGGCCGGCGGACCGGGAAACCGGGAGATCTCGAAAAAATACGGCAAGCCCTACGACACGATTTTCATGCGGATGCTCTCCTGGGCCCCGTCCCAGTCGGAAAAAGGGGCCTGGGAGATCTACATCCCCGGCGGCACCCTCAAGGGGGCCTTCCGGAAACGGGCCTCCCAGGCCCTCAAGACGTTGTGGGGCGAAACCCGGAAGACCGACGAGGCCCTGACCCGGCTCTTCGGCGCCCAGGGCCGGCGGGGCATGGTCTTTTTCTCCGACGCCTACCTTGTCGACCCCGACGCCCCGGACAGCGCCTGGTGCTCCATGGACGGCGTGAAGATGAACCCCACCACCGGCCAGCCCATCGAATCGGCCAAGCACGACTATCTTTACGCCTACGGCAAGGCTCTCAAGTTCGGGGCGAGACTCGACATCCAGGATATCCGGGAAGGGGATCTGGACATGCTCTCCATCCTGTTCCATCTCATCGACGATTACCGGCGCGGGGACATCCCCATCGGCGGGGAGAAGACCGCCGGTTTCGGCTGGACCTCCGGCTCGGTCTCCCGGCTCCAGTGGCTCACGGGCGACCCGTCGGGCGTCGGGAAGACGCTGTTCGGAGGCCGGCCCACGACGCCCTCGGGCCCGTGGCGCGCCATGGTCCTGGAGGGGGACGAGGCGGAATCGGCCCTCAATGCCGCCGAGCCCATCGCGCCCGAGGGCAAGGGCGTCTCCAAAACCCCGCCGGTGGCCAACGAGGGGTTCATCTCCCACCGGGCTTTCGGCGGATACTGCGGCACGCTCACCGTGGACGCGGAACTCCTCACCCCCATGAACGTCCGGGAGAGCGGCGAGCCCTCTTTCACCGCCGATCTGGACGGCCAGCGGGTCAACGGGTGGGATTTCTTCTCCATGTCGCCCCCCGAGGCGGCCAAGCGGGGGAGCGACCGGCAATACGCGCTGCCGGGGCGGAGCCTCAAGGGGATGATCCGCCACATTTATTCCATCGCCACCGATTCCCGCCAGGAGAGCGGGGCCATCGGCCGCCTCAACCCCGCCGAGAGCCTCTTCGGCTGGGTGGGGGACGGCCCCAACCAGGCCCTCATGGGGCGGGTCTCCGTGACCACCGCCCTTTTCGACGCCCCGCAAAAAGAACCGGTCTGGTTCAAGGTCCCCTATCCCTACGGCGGATGGCGGTTCAAAAGCGGTCAATGGAAGGAGACCCCGGGCGGCCAGGCGGACCCCACCTTCATCGACGGCCAGTGGCGGGTCTTTCCCCACGCGCCGCTGGCGCCGGCGGCCGACGAAAAGACGGATTTCTCGCCGGACACGGTCCAGGCCAGCTATTTCCGGGCCCTGATGCCCGGCGAGCGGGCCCGGTTCATGATCCGGTTCTGGAACCTGATGGAAGAGGAGCTGAAGCGGCTGATCTGGTGCGTGGCCCTGGAACCGGAGATGGCCCATAAGATGGGCAACCACCGGTATCTGGGCTTCGGCAGCCTCCGGCTCCGCATCGCGGAGGAGAGTTTTCTCATCGACTGGGACAAGCGGTACGCCGGCGACAGCGCCGACCAGTGGCGCCGGCCCCTGTCGGTCCGGGACTATTTGGATCCCCAGACCATCCGCCACCACGACAAACTGAAAAAGACGCTGGATGCTGGCGCGTTATGATTGGCTCCGCCGGTGCCGGAAGGGGAGCGAGCTGCTGGCGACCTTAAACCTGGCGGCGGCCCGGCCCGAGCTTTTCAGTCCGGACAGCGGGCCCGGACCGCCCCTGACCCTGTTCCACCGCCCCTGCCGCCGGTGCTGGATCTATCCGCCCGCGGACGGGGGCCGGTTCCCCTACTGCGCCGCCTGCCAGGCCGTGATCGCGGGCGAACACGACGCCCGGGGGCACGTCCGCCGCACCGTCCTCGTCTGGGGCTTCGTCAACCGGGTTCCGGACCGGCTCTATCCGCCGTCCTCGTCGGTCTGCCGGACCCACGGCGTCCATGTGGCGGACGACCAGCGGTTTCTTCTGGCCCTGGATCGCCGGAGTCTCAAGGTCTGGCTCCAGGAGCTGCTCCTCTACCACGGAACCGGCCTCAAGGGGCTGCTCCAGATTTTCCCCACCACCGGCGACAGCCCCAGGGGGTGCATGGGGGACGTTCTGGCCAAGGCGGCCCATCTCGAGGCCCGGTATCCGGCGGACATGTTGCGGGTCCGGTTTTTTGCCAACGCGTATCATCTCTTTGCCGCGGACCGGAAAGGCGAAGCGGCCGGCCCCGTCTTCGATGCGACCGAGTTTCTCCGGTTTCTGGAGATGGCGGCGGTGTTCCGGTCCCTGCTCCGGCCCGAGGGGCAGCAGATGCTCCACGAACTGTTCGACCTGACGGACCCACAGGAGGAGCGGTTCTACTGGGGCCGGTTCATGGGGTTCCTCTCCCCCGAGGCCCGGGACATGCTCGACGCCTGGAAGATCCGCCAGTGGCCCAAATCCCAGGTCCGGCTCCTCTACGATTTGCTCGATTATGTCGTCTATACGGTTTAATCTCCTCCGGTATCTCATCGCGCTCCGGGTTTCCGCCCCCCTGGTCCGGCTCCTGGATCATCCGGCGGTGGAATTCTCCCTGGCCCTGGGCACGGCCATCGCCGACGGGCTTCCCACGTCCGAGGCCCGGCCGTGGCGGAAGGCCCTGGCCAACTGGGACCCCTGTTTCAACAGCCGGTCTATACGGGGGACCCCGCTGCTGGGCGTCAAGGGGTTCCAGGGGCCGCCGGACGTCTCCTGGCCCATCGACGCGGTTCTTTTTTTCTATCCCCACAAACGCCACTACGGCCGGGGGGAGCCCATTTTCTGGGAGCTGAAGCTTTTGGGCGACGCCGCCGATCACGCCTTCTTCCTGGAGGTGATCCTGCCGGCCCTGGAATCCTTGGGCCGCCAGGGGCTGCCGGACCGACAGTACACCCATTGCCTTTGGGGCCATTTCGACGTTGATTCGGTCTACGTCGCCTCCGGGGATCGGTGGGACCCCCTGGCCCGGGAGGGGCGGCTCGATCTGGGATACCGGCCCGCCCCCGATCAATGGGCCCGGGGATGGGCGGATCGTCTCGAAACCCAGCCGAACCGCCGCTCCCTGGCCTGGCTGACCCCGGTGGAACTCCAGCCGGGCCGCAGCCTCTACGAACCGCCGGCGGACGCCCCCCTGCCGGGCCATATCCTGGAGGCCTTCACCCATCGGTTGAGCGCTTTGCTTTTCGGACGCCATTATGATATCGATGCCTTCTGGTCGATGCTGAACGACAGGGACGCCCTGGCATTCATGGCCGCCTCCCGGGAGGCGACGGAGATCTGCGTGGCGCGGGACGACGTGGCCCGGGTGTCCAACCCCTGGCCCGGACGGTGGACGGGGCTCCAGGTTTTCGACCGGCCCGTGTCGGCGGGGCTCCTGGGATGGCTGGCCCTGGCTTCCCTGATCCACATCGGCCGATACACCCACTACGGTTGCGGAACTTTCTTGATGGATTGATCTCTGAACCGCCCCATCTGCTGCGCGCCAAGTGATTTGGCAGGACGTCTTCATGAACGCAAAACGGCTCTATCTGTGGTTAATCATCGGCGTCTTTTTCATGATGGCCATCCTGTCGGGACTGGTCTGGCGCCACTTTTTCACGGGAGACGACGACGCCCTCCACATCGCACTGGCCTGCCCCGTGACCGGAGACAGCGCCGACGTGGGCAACGACTTCCGCCAGGGGATCGCGCTGTACCTCGATATGGTCAACCGCCGCGGCGGGGTCAACGGCAAAAAGGTGGTCCTGGATATCTACGACGACCAGAACCGTCCCGAACTGGCCGAAAGGAAAGCGGGGGAAATCGTTCAGGACGGCAGGGCTCTGGCGGTGATCGGTCATTACTACAGCAACTGCTCCATCCGGGCCGGCGAAGTCTACAAGACCTACCATGTGCCCGCCGTCAGCCCCGCGGCCACCAACGTCAAGATCACCCAAGACAATCCCTGGTATTTCCGCACCATCTTCAATGACCGGTCTCAGGGCCGTTTTCTGGCGACCTACGCCAACAAGGTCTTTGACTACAAAACCGCCAGCATCATTCACGAGGACCAGGAGTACGGGGCCTATCTCGCCCAGGTTTTCGAGCAGACCTGCAACGCCCTCGGAGTGGAAGTGAAATACAAATGGGGGTTTTCAACGGATGACGATCTGCTGGACCAGGGCTTGACGCAGATCGTCAATGAACTTCAGTACAAACAGGACGCCGGCGTGATTTTTCTGGCCACCCACGCCCCTGAAGGGGCCCGGCTGATCCGGCTGATGAAAGACGGCCTGGTGGCCAATCCCATTGTGGCGCCGGATGCGTTTTCTTCTGAATCTTTCAGGAAGATTTTCAGGGAACTCCCCAAGGAACGGAACAACCCCGGCTTTTACACCGACGGGATGTACGTCACAACGCCCCTGATCTTCGACACCACCAACGAACAGGGGCTCCGCTTCCGGGAGGCCTATCTGGACGCCTACGGCGAGGAGCCCGGCTGGCACGCGGCCTTTGCCTACGACACGGCCATGATTCTGACGGCGGCCCTGGAAAAAACCGGGGTTTCGGGACAGCCGGAGGCAGTGGCGGCGGAACGGGAGAAGGTCCGCCGGTTTCTGGCAAATCTGACCAATCCCTACGATGCCATCGAAGGGGTGACCGGGCACAATTATTTCGATGAGAACGGCGACTCCCGGAAGCCGATCTTCATCGGCGTCTATCGGCGGCAGAACATTGTCTCCGCCATGACCCAGTTTCGCCCCATTGCCAATTTAAACGATGTGCCGAACTTCGAAAAAGCGGTGGAGGAAGGCCGTATCCTGCTCTTCGACGGCCGATATTCCTACAAAGTCAATGTGGTTTACACCGGCGTCCGGATCAATGGGATCAGCGATCTCGATCCCGAGAATTTCAATGCCGTCATCGACTTTTATCTCTGGTTCCGGTATCGGGGGGATGTCGATCTGGGCAATATCGAGTTTTTAAACGCCCTGGAGCCGATTCAGCTCGGGGCGCCGGTCCGGGAGCAGATCGACGGCGATCAGGTGTATCGTCTCTACCAGGTGAAGGGGCCGTTCCAGTCCGATTTTCTGCCCGGTCAGCACATTTTCGGCCAGCACATCCTGGGGGTCCGGTTCCGTCCCCGGGGCCTGGATCGGAACAACTTGATCTTTGTCAAGGATGTCCTGGGCATGCGATTGAAACCAGGCGTGTCGCCCGGTGAAATGATGCGGCGGAATCAGGTGCTGGGACCCGCCGGGGGATGGCGGATTTCCCGGGCCTGGTTTTTCCAGGACATCGCCGAAAAGGATTCCCTGGGAGACCCCGATTATCTCGACCTTACGGGCGGCGCCCTGGAGTTTTCCCGGTTCAACGTGGGCATTCGCATCAAACCCGACGCCTTCAGCCTCCGCCGGGTGATTCCCGAGGTCTGGGCCGGTTGGCTGCTTCTGGCCGCCACCCTGGTCAGCCTCTATCTTTCCCAGTCCATCAAGGGACGACTGCCCCGGGTCGTCACCCCGAACCTGAACGCCCATTCCAAGGCGCTGTGGGGGCTTCAGATCCTGGCGACGTTCGTCTGGCTGCTCTCCGCAGAAGTCTATCTGCTCCAACAGATGGGTCCCCGGCTCAATGCGACGTATTTCGAGACGGTTCGCACGGTTTTCGACATCATGTGGTGGCTGGCGGCCGCCCATTTTCTGTCCATAGGCCTGGAGCGGTTCATCTGGGTCCCCCTGGAGGAACGGACCGGCCGGGACATTCCCCACATCGTCCGGAACATCATTTCCTTCATCATTTACCTGTTGGCCCTTTTCGCCATCGTGGCTTTCGTTTTCGACCAGAAGCTGACCAGTCTTCTGGCCACCTCCGGCGTCATCGCCATGATCCTGGGCCTGGCCGTTCAGATCAACATCGCCAACATCTTCTCAGGGATCGCCATCAACCTGGAACGGCCTTTCCGCATCGATGACTGGGTCAAAATCGGGAGTTTCAACGAGGGCAAGGTGGTGGACATCAACTGGCGCACCACGCGACTGCTGACCCGGGACCGGACGATTCTGTCCATTCCCAACAGCCAGGCCTCGGAATCGTCCATTGAGAACTTCAGCTATCCCAACGACACCTATTTCAAATATTTCACCGTCCATGTGGAACCGCATCATGCCCCCGAACGGGTGAAAAAGATTCTCCTGAATGCCGCCATGGCCACCGCGGGGGTGGTGTATGATCCGCCGCCCGCGACCCGGTTTCTGGGGCTGACCGATGAGATGACCGGCCCCAGCCGGGCCTGGGCCGCCAATTATCTCATCTCCGTGGTGGTCCGGGATTACGGCATGAAGTTCGCCCACAACGAGATGATCTGGCTCAATGTCTGGACCCACCTTCATCATGCCGGCATCCGGCTGCTCACCGAACGCCAGGAGATCCAGATGGCCCTGAAGGGCAAAAAGGAGACCGTGCCGCGGCCCCTGTCGCTGCTCCAGGAACTGGACATCTTCGATCCCTTTTCCAACGAGGCAAAGGTCTATTTAAGCAAGCGGATGAAACGCCGCTATTATGATCCGGGCCGAGAGGTGGTGCGTCAGGGGGAGGCCGGCGACTCGCTCTTTGTCGTTTCCGAAGGGGTGCTGAGCGTTCGCGCCAAGTCCGGCGAACGGGAGGCCATGGAGGTGGCCCGGCTGGGCGCCGGCGATTTCTTCGGCGAAATGGCCCTGCTGACCGGAGAACCCCGCGCCGCCACCATCGTCGCCGTCGCCGACACAGTTCTTTATGAGATCAATAAAGAGGATATCTCCCCACTGCTGGAGCGGCAGCCGGAGATCTCCTGGGCGCTGACCGACGTTCTGGTCAAGCGGAAACAGGCCACGGCCACGGCCACAGCCGATACGTGGGTGGACCGCGAATCT
The DNA here is from genome assembly GCA_011390065.1 of Desulfobacteraceae bacterium. Lineage (GTDB taxonomy): Bacteria > Desulfobacterota > Desulfobacteria > Desulfobacterales > JAABSP01 > JAABTD01. Next base: position 5,084 of record JAABTD010000068.1, on the reverse strand, counting down.
GAAAAGACCCTGTCCGCCCAGATCCTGGGCAAGATTCAGAAGTTTTTCGGGTTCAGGAGTTGAGAGGGAGGGACAAAGGGACAAAGGCACAAAGGGAGCAATTCGACGCCCATCACTTATCACCTATCACCTATATCCTTTAAATAGATTAGTTGCACTAATAGTTATCCTGTCCTAAGCTGTTGACGGATAAATGGATTCGATTCGAGGTCTACCATTCATCGCAGACAACAAAAGGAGACGATCATGCTCAGAATCCGAGACATCAGAATGAAACCGAAACTGATCGGCATGTTTTTATTCATCGGACTGATCCCCCTGGCCTTGGTGGGCTGGTGGTCGGCCCGGATCGCATCAGAGGCGATGATGAAGGATGCCTATGGCCAGCTCCGGTCCATGCGGGACGTCAAGAAAAACCAGATCGAACGGTATTTCGCCGAGCGCCGGGGGGATATGGCCGTTCTTGCGGAAACGGTGGACAAACTGCGGGCCGAGGCCTTCAACAAGCTGACGAGCATTCAGGAACTGAAAAAACGACAGTTGGAAGGTTTCATCAACAAGATGACAGACGACATCTCGGTGCTTTCCAAAAGCGAAGATATCAAAAGGGGCTTTACGGATTTGAAGCAGTACCATGACGAGATGCTGTTCGGGCCGAGGTCGCCTTTCGATATAGAGACGAGCCGCTACGAGGGGATCTGGGGTCGATATCAGGATACCCTTGGAGAATATGTGGCCGATTTCGGTTATTACGATATTTTCATTATCTGCAAGTCCCACGGTCATGTGATGTTCACCCACGCCCGTGAAAAGGATCTGGGCGCCAATCTGGTCCATGGGCCCTATAAAGAATCCGGTCTGGCCCGGCTGTGGCGGAAGGTGGTTGAAAAAGAAGAAATTGTTCTGGAGGACTTTTCACCCTATGCCCCGAGCGGGGGGCAGGAGGCCATGTTCATCGGCGCACCGGTTCGCGACGATGGCGGGGAGATGACCGCCGTGGTCGCGCTCCAGGTTCCGACCGATCGCATCAATGAGATCGTGCAGCAGCGACAGGGGCTGGGAGAAACCGGAGAAACCTATCTGGTCGAGGAATCCGACGGGCGGATCGAATTCCGAAGCGATCTGAAGACCATGGGGGACGGCGCCTACGTGACCGGGAGCGACATCACCCGGATCGCCCCCGAATATGTGAAAATTATTCTGGCAGGCGGCAATGTCCGTGATGTCTTTGTGGATTCGGCCGGCGATCCGGTAATGGTTGCCGGCAACCCCGTGAAGATCGGCGACGGCATCGTATGGGCCATGGTGACCAAACAGAACCTGGAGGAGGCGCTGACCCAAATGGGAAGCCGGAGCCGGGGGGACCGTCGTACCGACTATTTCACGTCGTATGCCGAGGCTTATGGGTACCACGACCTCTTTCTCATCAATCAAAATGGATACGTCTATTATACGGTCCAACAGGAGGCCGACTACCATACCAATCTTGTGGACGGCGAGTACGCCGATTCCGGACTGGGCGCCCTCGTCCGGGAGGTCCTGTCGGAAAAACGGTTGGGGATGGCGGATTTCAGGCCCTACGCCCCCTCGGGCAACAAGCCCGCCGCCTTCATGGCCCAGCCCGTCATGGACGGCAACGAATGCGAAACGGTCATCGCTTTGCAACTTCCTCTGGAGGCCCTCAATGCGATAATGCAGGAGCGGACCGGCATGGGGAAAACCGGCGAGACCTATCTGGTGGGGCCGGGCAACCGGATGCGCTCCGACTCCTTCCTCGATCCGGAAGGCCATTCCGTGGCGGCATCTTTTGCCGGAACCGTCCGGAACAACGGGGTGGACACGGCGGCGGCCAATGCGGCATTGAACGGAGAAACCGACGCAAAGATCGTCATCGACTACAACGGCAATCCGGTGCTGTCGGCCTATACCCCCGTCACTGTGACAGATGATCTGCAATGGGCCCTGCTGGCGGAGATCGATGAATCCGAAGTCAGAGAGCCGGTGAGAGGATTGATCCTGTCCATCATCATCATCGCCGCGGTTTTGATCATCCTGGTTGTTCTGGTCGCGCTGCTGGTGGGCAATCTGCTCAGCAAGCCCCTGGTGCAGGGGGTCCGGTTCGCTGAAACCGTGGCAGAGGGGGACCTGACCGCGGATCTGGACATCCGGCAAAAAGATGAGATCGGCATGTTGAGCGATGCCTTGCGAAACATGGTTTATCGATTGAGGCAGGTGGTGTCCGAGGTCCAGACGGCCGCCGACAACGCGGCGTCCGGCAGCGAAGAGATGAGCAGTTCGGCTGAAGAGATGTCCCAGGGCGCGTCGGAGCAGGCCGCCAGCCTTGAACAGGTCTCCTCCAGCATGGAGCAGATGGGCGCCAATATCCAGATGAACGCCGACAATGCCGAAGAGACGGAGAAAATCGCCCTTCAGACCGCCAGTGGAGCGGAAGACGGCGGGCGGCAGGTCAGGGATACGGTGGACGCCATGCGAAACATCGCGGGGAAGATCGGCATCATCCAGGAGATCGCCCGGCAGACCGACCTGCTGGCGCTCAATGCGGCCATCGAGGCGGCCCGTGCCGGCGATGCCGGAAAAGGCTTCGCGGTGGTGGCCTCCGAGGTGCGCAAGCTGGCCGAAAGAAGCGGCGAGGCGGCGAAAGAAATCAACATTCTGTCCATCAGCAGCGTCGATGTGGCGGAGACGGCGGGTCAGATGCTGGAAAAAATCGTTCCGGATATCCGGAAGACCGCCGAACTGGTCCAGGAAATCAGCGCTGCCTCCAAGGAGCAGACCGCCGGCGCCGATCAGATCAACAAAGCCCTTCAGCAACTCGACGAGGTGGTGCAGCAGAACGCTTCCGTTGCGGAAGAACTTTCTTCGACGTCCGAGGAACTCTCGGCTCAGGCCCAGCAGCTTCAGGAGACCATGAGCTATTTCAAGGTGCGCGACGACGGGGGCGCCGTGGGGAATCGTCAAAAGCAATCTTTGCCCACTGAAACATGGAAGGCGACATCATCGCCTGAGCCGGAAAAGCCCAGGACCGGCGAAGCCAAGGCTGCTGAAAGCGAAAGCCGGGGCGGGACCCAACTGACCATGGGCAACGGGCAGCGCGAGGACGAGGGGTTCGAGCAATATTGAGACGGCGCTGATTCAATCATTCAGAGCTTTTGGTTCGAAATCCTATCCGTCGGCGCGCCCTCTGAAGCGCAGCGACAGGGAAACGCACATCTGACCCATGGCGAAACGAGAAATGACGGCATCGTTCAGAAAAAAACTGGCCCGGCAAGACCGGCTCATCGGCGTCATTATGACGCTCCCATCCCCGGAAATTGCCGAGATCCTGGCGTTGTCCGGGATGGACTGGCTTTTTGTGGATCTCGAACACAGCGCTTTGAGCATCCGGGATGCACAGGCCATTCTTCAGGCAGCGGAACCTGAAACCCCGTGCGTGGTTCGGGCGCCATCGACCGATGAAATCTGGATGAAGAAAATTCTGGATATCGGCGCTTCCGGCGTCATCGTCCCGCAGATCCGAACGGCTGAAGACGCGGCGGCGGCGGTTCGGTTCTGCAAATATCCCCCCGAAGGGTCCCGGAGCGTCGGCATTGCGAGGGCCCACGGTTACGGCAAAAAATTCCAGGAATATGTCGCATCCGCCAACGAGGAGACGGCGGTCATTTTGCAAATCGAACACATAGACGCCGTGAACGCCATCGAAGCCATCCTCGCCGTGCCCGCCATCGACTGCCTGTTCGTGGGTCCCTACGATCTGTCGGCCAGCATGGGGAAAACCGGGCAGGTCGACCATCCCGACGTCCGGAATGCGATGTCGCAAGTGAAGCACAGCGCGGACCGGGCAAAAATGCCGATGGGCATATTCGGCGCGACCGCCGAAGCAGTTTCACCCTTCATTCAGGAAGGCTATAGTTTGATAGCGGTCGGGATGGACGCCCTGCTCATGGGAAACGCCGCCAGGGAGATCGCAGCGGCTTTAAAACAGCGGTCATAGTGTCTTGCGATTTTGCGTATCTTCTGGAGCCGGTCTCTCCGCCAGGCGGCCAGATCGGGAACGAGCATGTTGTCGCCAAGGCAGATTTCCGGTTCGTATAAGATGATCCAACCGCCCGGCCCGCCGCTTCCGCTTTGAAACGGCCCCCCTGATCTCGCCCGTGATTCCCGACGCGACATTGCTGTGCCGGAAAGATGGCCTCGGCACGGCAATGAGTTCCCCGTATAGGAGTTCCCCGATCATGTTGTCCGGCAGGGAATATAAATCTTCATAAGCGGCTTTTTGAATGGTTTTTTTATCATGCGTAGTCGGTTTCTTAACGTAAATTGCTTGCAGCATAGACAGAAAAAAAGAATACGTCAAGCATATTGGGCTGTTGGAATTCGGAATGCCAATTTGATTTCATCCAAATATTATGCGATTATGGAAAAAGTGAAAAGAGGCGGCACTATGACAAAAACACTGCACATAGACGTTGAAGATGAACGGGCGACGTCCGAGAGGTTTATCCGGACCTGGAAACGGGCCGAGGCGGGGGAGCAAATTGAATCAGAACATCGGCTTTGCTTCGAAAGCCTGGAGTTGTTGTTGAAGGCGCTGACGGCTGCCCGATGGCATCTTCTTAAGATGCTTCGATCGAATGGTCCCTTGAGCATTCGTGGGCTGGCGAAGCGTTTGGAGAGAAATTATAAAAATGTTTACGAGGACGTGACGCGGTTGCGCCAAGTGGGGCTGATCGAAAAAACGGCGGATGGCCGAATAGAGTTTCCGTGGGAGTTTGTGGAAGCTCATTTGCATCTGGCGGCTTGACCGCATTCTTTTGCTTTTTGCATTATCGGGTAACGACCAGTTTGAAGAAGATAAGAAGATAAAAGGAGGGCATCATGCAACTTGAACGTCATGTCCGACTGTTCCGAAGCGGCCGCCATCAGGCGTTGAGAATTCCGCCTGAGTTCGAGTTCGAGGGGGACGAAGCCGTTATACGGAAAGAGGGCGACCGCCTTATTCTGGAGCCGGTCGCCCATAAAAATCGCTTGCTCGAACTGCTGGAAACGCTAGAGCCCATCGAAGA
>JAABTD010000456.1 GCA_011390065.1 Desulfobacteraceae bacterium | reverse complement strand
CTAAAATCCGGATGGTTCTGCGACTCGTCGAACAGTGGCAGCAGGAAAGGCCGATCCGGTTCGGCTTCATTCATTCCGATTACCCCTCGGCCGTCGGAGACATCAAGGCGCTTGAAGAGATCGCCGGGGACCTGCCGGACGTTCGGTTCATCACCCATCAGCTTCCCTATCGAACCGTGCCGGATGGTCTTCCCGCCATGATAGCGGACGTCAAAAAAGGCGCAACGGCGCTGGCCGATCAGGTTGATTTCTGGTGGGAACCCTCCGGCCCCCTGGGAGAAACCACCGAATACACCCGCACACTGCTGGACGGCGCCGACCGGCCCATCGTCTTTGGAACCAAACTGTCCAGCGTCAAGATGGGGGCGCTGCTCCACGTCACGCCCGACTGGGAGGCCAGCGGCCGGGAGACCGCAGCCATGGCCCACGCCATCCTCAACGGGGCCGATCCCGGATCGATCCCGGTCACGCCGCCCGCAACCTTCCTGCTGGGGCTCAATCTCACGACGGCTCTTCAACTGGGCATCGTCGTCCCCCCGGATCTCATACAACTGGCCGGTCAACACATTTACCGGTAGAAAGGCCCTGCAATGCGCCTCCAGACAAAGATCTCCGTTTCCATTCTTCCGCTGGTGATCGGATCGATTTTCGCGCTGGGTTTCTGGACCACACACCGGGCGGGGGAAGGCATCCATGAATCCACTTTCCGCTACATGGAGATGATTCTGGATGTGTACATCACCGATCGCGTGGACCCGCTTCACCAGATTCTCGCCCAAAACGAACTCGGCAACGTTGCTTCCTATGTGACGGATTATCAGGAACGGGCCGCGGCGGCGGCCCAAAGTTTCCATCTGAGGGAAGGGGCTCACCTCTTCGCCTTCGATGCGTCAGGAGATCTGGTTTTCTGCAGCCTCGGCATGTCGGTCGAGACCATGGAAAAACGATGGAGCCGCATCGCCCGGGAAGTGGCCAACAGTGCCGATACCCGGGTTCGGGGCCGCCACACCGCCATTTCAGACCATCACATTTACGCGGCCCGGCAGTTTCCCCCTTGGGAATGGGTGATCTTTTTCGCCACGCCCGACGAAACTGTCCGCGGGGCCCAGGCCCAGATACAGACCGCGACCTTCGGCGTGGCCGCCCTTTGCGCCCTGGCGTCTATCCTTTTGATTCTGCTGGTTTTTCAGAAATTTTTCGTCCGTCCCATCACCCTGATCACGGCGGCGGCCACCGATATTGCCAGAGGCGGGGCCGCAGCGTCGATTCCGATCCAGTCGGATGACGAGCTGGGGCGTCTGGCCCGGAACATGGAAACCATGTCCGCGGCCATCCAGCAATACAAAGCCGAGCAGAACGCCTGGCGTCAGGAACTGGAACATCATGTCCAGCGCCAGACCGCCCACCTGGAGGAGGTCAACGCGGCCCTGACGGCCAGCGAATCCCGGTATCGAAGCCTGTTCAACACCATGCACGACGGCTTCGCCCTCCACGACATCATTTGCGATGAAAAGGGGCGACCCGTGGACTATCGGTTCCTCGAAGTCAACCCGGCCTTTGAGACATTGACGGAGTTGACATCCGAAGCGATCATGGGAAAACGGGTCAAAGAAGTGCTGCCGGAAACCGAATCCAAATGGATTCAGATTTACGGCGATGTGGCCCTCAAAGGCGAACCGAATCGTTTCGAAATGTTTTCCACAGCCCTGAAACGTCACTTCGACGTCACGGCCTACAGCCCCCGCCCCGGCCAATTCGCGACGATATTCGCCGACGTGTCCCATCGGAAACGGCTGGAAGGCCAGCTTCAGCAGGCCCAGAAAATGGAGGCCATCGGCACCCTGGCCGGAGGGATCGCCCACGACTTCAACAATATCCTCTTTCCCATCATCGGCTACACCGAGATGACCCTGGATCGGCTGACCGAGGGGTCGCGGAAAAGAAAAAACCTGGAGGAAGTGCTCAAAGGCGCCCACCGGGCCCGGGATCTGGTGGCTCAGATCCTGACCTTCAGCCGCCAGGGCGAGCAGGAAATCAAGCCCCTCAGAGTTCAACTGGTGGTCAAGGAAGCCCTGAAACT
>JAABTD010000455.1 GCA_011390065.1 Desulfobacteraceae bacterium | reverse complement strand
GGACACGGCCGTGGACGCCATGAAGGCCGGCGCCTACTATTACATCGCCAAGCCCTACAAAATCGACGAGGTCAAGCAGATCGCAAGGGAGGCCCTGCTCAAACGGCGCCTGTACCTTGAAAACCGAGAGTTGAAGGCGTCATTGAAGGAGCTGCGCCGGCAGTCCCCCATTATCGGCCGGAGCGCGGCCATGAAATCGGTGCTGGAGACCGTGACCCAGATCGCGCCTTCAGACATCAACGTGATGATCATGGGAGAGAGCGGTACGGGAAAGGAGCTGGTGGCCCGGGCCATCCACGACCTGAGCGCCCGGGCCGATCATCGGTTCGTGGCCTTCAACTGCGGCTCCTTCACCGAAGAGCTGATGGCCAACGAGTTGTTCGGCCATGAAAAGGACGCCTACACCGGCGCGACCCGCCAGAAGCGGGGGCTCATCGAGGCGGCGGACGGCGGCACGGTCTTCCTGGACGAGGTGGGGGACATGCCGCTCTCCATGCAGGTGAAGCTGCTCCGGGTCATCCAGGAAAAGGAGATCATGCGCGTGGGCGGCACGACGCCGACGCCGGTGGATGTCCGCTTCATCGCCGCCACCCACCGCGACCTGTCCAGGGACATTGAAAAAGGCCATTTCCGGCAGGACCTGTTTTACCGCCTCAACGTCATCGTCATCCAGTTGCCGCCCCTGGCGGAACGAAACGGCGACGTGCTGCTGCTGGCCCACCATTTCCTCGCCAAAAAAAGCCGGGAGATGAACAAAGAGATCAAGGAGATCGACCGGGAGGCGGCCGACCTGCTCTCCGCCTATTCCTGGCCGGGCAACGTCCGCGAGCTGGAAAACGTCGTCGAACGGGCCGTGGCCCTGGAAAACGGCGCGTCCCTCACGGCCGGCGACCTGCCGGAATACCTGAAAAACGCCTCCATCGAAACCTACCGTCACCGGTCTTCCGAGATCCCGACCCTGGTGGAGCAGGAGAAACGCTACATCCAGTGGGTGCTGGAAAAGACCGGCTGGAACAAGACCCAGGCCGCCAAAATCATGGACATCGATCGGGTGTCGTTGTGGCGGAAGATGAAGCGGTTGGGGTTGGATTGAGCGACAAAACCGGGCGCCTTCGCCTGTTCGTGGCCGTGCTGGGCGCCCCTGCACAGCCAACCCCTATGGCCATACGTCTTCTTCCTGATGAGTGAAAATTCTGAACGGTTGCAGGCGGCACGGCAAAGCGGAATTCGGGAGGGAACTAACGGCGTTTGCCGGCATTGAAGGGGCCGACGCGGTGGCCACGGCGCCGGCGACGCCCTGGAGGACGCGACCCCGGGGTGCGGACCGACCGGTCCGCCAGTTGGTCTATCCCCTCTGGTATCCGAAACACCCGAAGATGGGCGTCTTCAACCCCGAAGCCCGCCCCATGGAGGGATGGACGTTCCGGATCAGCCTGGATCGGGAGAATCGGCCGGTCCTGTATGAGTCCGTGTCTTCGTGCGGGTGTTGTTCCTGGAGAATGAGCAAAGTCAAATGGTTTGTCATCGCTATGCCGAACGCCTATTTCGATTCGCTCGGTCTTTTCCTGCCTGGTCCTCGTTCTGCCTGATCAGCCGAACCGCCACTTACGGACCCGTATGAGTGGTGGTGTGGGAGGGGGGAGCCGTGAGGCTTCTCCCTATCCCCATATGTGTTTATTGTTAATGATGAGCTTCCATATAGGAACGCAACAAGGTGTTAATAAGTGGCTGGTAGGCGATATTCTGCTTTTTATGCCATTCCATTACATCCGAATCTAAAAGAAGGCTGATTTCCGTTTTCATTATTCGGGCTTTATCAAACATATCTTGTGTAATTTCAGGTGAATCTTCATCAAAAACAATATCTTCATCTTTCATACTTTTTACACGGACCCAGTCGGTTTTATCACCGCCGTCTTTTTCCAAATTCCTCAGTTCATTACTGCTGTATCTGACAATTTTTTCTTTTTTCATAATAAAGTCTCCGTTCTTTCCGATTTGCTTTGCGAAGCGGGCCTTGATCATCGTTTCGGCCACTTAAGCGCCCTTCAGGGCGGTTTAGCTTGTAGGCCGGGGATTCATTCCCGGC
>JAABTD010000454.1 GCA_011390065.1 Desulfobacteraceae bacterium | reverse complement strand
ATCGTCCCGGATCTGAGCGTCAGTCCGGGTCACCGGCGGTATGACCGCTATACTGTTGACCACCGAAGACACCCCCTTCACCGCACGGGCGATCCGCGCGGCCCGCTCTTTGGTCAGAAGATTGTCAGCCACTCCCGTCAGGGTGACGATGCCGTCGGATACCATGACATCGACAGCCTCTCCGGTCACGGCAAAATCACTGAACAACTCGTCGGAAACCGCATCCGCGATCGCCTGATCGCTCAAAGGTTCCTCCTGCGCCGATAAAGGGGTTGCCATCAACAGCAACCCCAGCGCCGCCAGGGCCATCATGCCTTGAAATAATCGTTTACGCGCCTGCCTCATGATTTTCCTCCTTTCATCCGGTTGCAAATGGTTCTCCTCGATGATTCCCGAACGCCCGGGTCAACATGGACCCCAAAACGCGGTCAGGAACCGCTGTCTTCGACCACGAGCCGGTTCAGAACCCGGACGGCGCCGGCCCTGAGCGCGCTTCTCCTTGCCGCCCGGGATTCATTGATGGACGACACCGTTCCGCTGAGAATCGCCGTCCCGTCTTTGATGGTCACCGCCACATCCTCGCTGTTGACAAAAGGACTCCAATAGAGCTGCATGAGGATGTCTTTGCGCAGTTCGTCGTCGCTTTGAAAACATCGATCGGTTTTGCGTCAGTCGGTTTCACCGTCAATAACCGTCATCTTTGATCTTACAAAACGGTCACTAGATCTTTGAATGGGGTCAAGATCCTAAGTGTTGCAGCCTTCCCCCCATCAGGAAGGCCAACCGCCCGATGCGGAAAAAGCAATGGCGGCATAACTGACGCTTTCCGCATCATCGCCGGTAATGTCGCCGGAGGTGTAGTATGCCAGCAGTTTTCCCCGGGCGTTCTCGGGCAGCAGGTCCATCAGAATGGCAATGGGATGGGCCCCGCAGATGGTGGCCCCGGTCTCCTGAACATAATCCAGAAACCGATTGCGGTCTCTGTGGAGGACCCCCTCAATGGCGCCCATGTCGAGCTGCTTGATCCGGTCTTTCACATCGGCGTTATAAGGGACGTAACCGAATCGCGGGCCCTGATGAGTGAAATCGGAGGATGCCACCACCAGATCGCCGGACTGAAGAATGGATTTGATGGTCTCCGCAATGGGCTGATGGTCTTCGCGCCCCAGTTGCCCAATGACCATGGGAACGATTTGGAACCCCTCCGCCAGACATACCTGGAGAAAGGGAAGCTGAACCTCCAGGGAATGCTCCCGCTTGTGGACTTCGGGAATGGCATTGAAATGGGGTTGTTTCATCAGATGGGTGCAGGCATCCTCGTCCATGGGAACGAGCCCCAACGGGGTTTCATAGGCCCTGACCTGGGCAATGGAAACGCCTTGAAAGGCGAAGGTATGGGATGGGGCCAAAATGATGGCGCGGCGCACCCGCTCCGGATCCACCAGTTTGAATCCATAGGCGGCGGCCTGCCCGGAATAGCCGTACCCCGCATGGGGGCTGACGATGCCGAGGAGTTCTCCATCGGGTTTTTCCGGCTTGGCGTTTTCCAGATATCCCTGGATCTCCTGTTTCAACTTCGCCGGATCTTCGCTGTAAAATATGCCGGCAACAGCAGCTTCTCTCATGATGACCTCCATTCTTGGCGTTTGGCCTGCAAAGCGGCTACCAGTAATAGGAACGACCGTAAAAATCGTACAGGCGCACCTCGTAGGCCCGGTTCACCGGCGCAGTGGGGTCGTATTCCGGGCTGTTCTTTACGGCGTCCCGGGTCATATCCACGCCCACGGCTTTCTGAGGCCAGTCCACGAAATTGACCCAGTCGGGAGAGATCAACACGTTGCGGCCCGGCAGCCAGTTGCCCGTATTGGCCACCATATGGCGGACGGCCCATGTCTCGTCCTCGAACAGAAAATCCTTGCACCGACCGATCTCGCCGTCGATGGCCTCCAAGACATATCCTTTCAGTTCATTCATGCTGCGAAGCATTGTGGCTTCCTCCTTAAACAAAAATGAATGATCATATTGTCCTCTATGGTAACGGGTTTGACGGCAGCCTTAAAATACCGTCAATCCCCCATATCTTCCCTTCAAA
>JAABTD010000254.1 GCA_011390065.1 Desulfobacteraceae bacterium | reverse complement strand
GCATGCCCTTGACGCCCAGGTGCAAGAGGGCCAGGAGCACGGCCACGGCCTTTTGTTCATACCAGGCGATGTCGTAGGAGACGGGCAGCTCGTTGATGTCGTTCAGCCCGAACACCTCCTTGAGCTTCAGGGCGATCACGGCCAGGGAATAGGAATCGTTGCACTGGCCGGCGTCCAGGACCCGGGGGATGCCGCCGATGTCGCCCAGGTTCAGCTTGTTGTACCGGTATTTCGCGCACCCGGCGGTGAGGATGACGGTGTCCTTGGGCAGGTTTTCCGCCACTTCGGTGAAATAATTCCTGGATTTTTGCCGACCGTCGCACCCGGCCATGACGACGAACCGCTTGATGGCGCCCGACTTCACGGCATCGACCACTTTGTCGGCCAGAGCCAGCACCTGGTGATGGGCGAACCCACCCACGATCTTGCCGGACTCGATCTCCTCCGGCGGCTTGCAGGATTTGGCCCTCGCAATCACCGCGGAGAAATCCTTTTTCCCGCCTTCCGGCCGGTCCTCGATATGTTGTGCCCCGGGATAGCTGACGACGCCGGTGGTAAACAGCCGGTCCAGGTAGGTGTTCTCCTTTTTCAAGGGAACCAGGCAGTTGGTGGTCAGGACGATCGGGCCGTTGAAGGATTCGAATTCCTTGTTCTGATGCCACCACGACCCGCCGTAGTTGCCCACGAAATGGCCGTGCTTTTTGAAGGCCGGATAGCAGTTGGCCGGCAGCATTTCACCGTGGGTGTAAACATCCACGCCCGTGCCCGCGGTCTGTTCCAGCAGCTCTTCCATGTCCTTCAGGTCGTGGCCCGAGATGAGGATGCCGGGGTTTTGACCGACCCCGATGTTGATCTCCGTAATCTCCGGGTTGCCGTAGGCCGCTGTATTGGCTCCATCCAGCAGGGCCATGGTCTGGACCGAGACCTCCCCGGCCTTCAGGACCAGGCCGATCATCTCGTCCGTTGACAGGTCCTTTGTGGTGGACGCCAGGGCCTCCATAAAGAAAGCGTAAACATCGTCGCTTTCCTTGCCGAGGATGGCGGCGTGATCGGCATAAGCCGCGATTCCCTTGCAGCCGATGGTCAGCAGCTCCCTGAGAGAGCGCGCGTCCTCGTTCTGAGTCGCGGTAACGCGAACCTCGTCGGACAGGGCCTTGGCCACGATGGCTTCCTTGTCGTCCGAAGACCAGGTGGCGCAATCCGGAAGCGCGCCGGACAGGCCGGCGTTTTCCCGGACCGCGTCCCGAACCTTGAGGGCCTCCTTGATCCGGTCGATGATCTCGTCATCCGTCCAGGCCACGTTGGTGATGGTGGTAAAAAGAGCCTTGCAGATGAACCGGGCGGCGTTTTTGTCCACCGTCCCCTTTTCCTTCAACGCCTCCCCGTAAACCGAAATGCCCTTGCACACATAAATGAGCAGATCCTGAAGATCGGCGGTTTCCTCGGGTTTGCCGCACATGCCTTTGACCGTGCATCCCTGGTTCTTGGCTGTTTCCTGACATTGAAAACAAAACATGATGTTGCCTCCTTTGTGTTAGATGGTGTTTCAGTTTTTGATAAAAAACGATATCCGAATGGCCCGCAACAAAAAGACCAGCAGCAGGACCGCGCCGGCTGCAAAGACCAGGTGGGGCACGGTGCTGCCCCACGTCAATGCCCGGATCACGGGCCCGGATGCGATTTCCGGGCTGCGGGCGTACCACAGGCCGTGCTTTACGGCGAACCACATCTGGTAGAAACCGGACGGAATCAGGTGGAAAACGGCCATGGCCGCCAGTCCGCCGTTGAGCCCCCAGAAGCTCCATTTGAGGAGCCGGTCCGACCAGGCCGCCCGGGTCACGATATGGCGGACCGAAAACAGCATCAGGGAAATCGCCAGAAGCCCGTAAACCCCGAACAAAGCCGTGTGCGAGTGGATCGGCGTGGTGTTGATTCCCTGGATGTAGTACAGCACGATGGGCGGGTTGAGCAGGAAGCCGAAGACGCCCGCTCCCACCAGGTTCCAGAACGCAACCGAAATGAAGAAATAGACCGGCCATTTGTAGGCGTAAGATTCGCCGCCTTCCCGGACCACTTTCAGGTTTTGGGCCACCTCGAAGCCCAGCATCGTCAACGGCACCACTTCCAGTGCTGAAAACACGGCCCCAAGGGCGAGGATCGGCATGGGACTGCCGCTCCAGTAGAGATGATGGAAGGTGCCGATCACGCCGCTGCCCAGGTAGAGGAAAACAATAAAGTTAACGGTGACGAGGGCGAATTTTTTACTGACCGCGCCGATCCGGGACAGCAAAAAGGCCATCACCACGGTGGCGAAGACTTCAAAAAATCCTTCCACCCACAAATGCACCACCCACCAGCGCCAGTACTCGGCGTCGGACAGATGGCTTTCACGGCCGTACATCAGGCCGGCCATGTAAAACAAGGGGATGGCCGCCGAGCTGTAGAGCAGCATGTGGGTCAACCCGCCCTTGTCGTCTTCGGTTTTCAGGGCCGGCGCGATGGATCGAAACATCAGCACCAGCCAGATCAGCATGCCTACGATCAGCAGCACCTGCCAGACGCGGCCCAGTTCGATGAATTCATAGCCCTGGTGGCCCAGGTAAAAGCTGACGCCGTCCATCCATCCGCTGATGGACAGCCACGCCCCGCTCATGGACCCCACCACCACGATCACCACCGCGGCAAAAAGAAACAGGACCCAGAACTTTTGACGCCTGGGCTCGTGGCCCACAAAGGGGCCGATGAACAGCCCGGCGGCCAGAAAGCAGGTGGCGATAAAAAAGACGGCCAGTTGGAGATGCCAGGTGCGGACCACCGCGTAAGGAAGAATGTGACCGATGGGGATCCCGAAGAAATGCGTGCCCTCCACGGTGTAATGACCGGTGGCGGCGCCCATTGCGACCTGGATGATAAACAGCAGCACCGCCGTCAGAAAATAGGCCAGGGTGGCTTTCTGGCTCGGGGTCGGGTCCGGCTCGGCGAATTCGGTGACAAGCTGAGTTTCGTAATCATCCTCCCGGATGTATCGCAGGTAGTAAAACAACGCGGCCGAGATGCCGAAAATCAGCACCACCACGCTGATGATGGACCAGATCAGGGCGCCGGGGACCGGTCTGTTGCCCACCAGGGGGTCGTAGGGCCAGTTGACCGTGTAGGTGTGGTCGGCGTCGGGCCGCTGGGTTCCGGCGGCCCATGCCAGCCAGGCGAAAAAGCTCGTCAGCCGGAAACCTTCCTCGGGCGACTTGACGATTTCGGATTGAATCCCCATCCGTTCATGGCCGCTGACAAACAGTTGGGTGTAATAGTCTTGCAGGACATTGAAGGCTTCGGCCTGATGCGGCGTCAGCGTCAGGACGTCCCCTGCGGGGTTGTACCGGTTGGTTTTGATCTCTTCGGCCACCAGCCCCGCCAACCGGGCCTGTTCGGCCGCGGGCAGGTCGTCGAAGTCCTGCTGTGAAAAATTCCGGGCTTTTGCATCGTTCAGGCCATAATGGCGGGCAGCCAGGTAGAGGCCCAGGCGGTGCAGATAATCGGCGGACCAGTCCGGCGCCAGATAGCTGCCGTGGCCCCAGATGGTGCCTATATGCTGCCCCCCCCTGGAAAAATAAAACTGCTGACCGGCCATGACATCCTTGCCGGTGAAGATGACATCCCCGTTTTCAGCGACCGCCCGGTCCGGAATCGGGGGTTTTTCCCGGTTGATCAGGTACCCGCCGAAGATCAGCACGCCGAAGGTCAATGCCAACAAAAACAACAGGATCGCTCGTATTCTGGGGTTTTGCATGGGGTGCCTCCTATTTTGAGAAAAAGGTTATGATGGACCGGCGTCGCCGACAACGAGTTCCGCTCCCAGGCGACGCGCCTCGGCCCGGAGCGCGTCCATGATGGCTTCCATGTCGGTGCGCCTTGTTTCCGGCAGGGTCAGCGTCAGGGAAATATGTTCCGGTTTTTCGGCGGCGGCATTTGCTGGCGCCGGGAAATCGGGAAGCAACGGTTCGAGGTCGGCCATGGCCCGTGCCATGTCGGCATAGCGTTGATTCGGGTCGCAGCGCCCGGCTGTGAGGATGAATCGCCGGAGCGCTTCGGGAATATGGGGGTTGAGGGCTTTCGGGTCGGGAACGTCCCGGGTCAGGTGCAGCTTCATCAACCGCATGGCCTCGTCTTCGGGAAACGGCCGCCGGCCGGTGAGCATTTCAAAGGCCGTGACGCCCAGGGCGTAGATATCGGCGCGGCCGTCCAGGGGATCGCCCTCGATCTGCTCCGGGGCCATATAGGCGGCCGTGCCCAGGCCGTCAAAGTCCGCCGTGCCGGTGGGGCACGCCAGCCCGAAGTCGAGGACCTTGACGCGCTGGTTCGGGGCCACGATAAGGTTGGCGGGGTTGATGTCGCGATGGACGATCCCGCGCTCGTGGGCGTAGGCGAGCGCCGAACATGCCTGCCAAAGGAACCTCGCCGCCGTCTTCGGGGGAACGACGCCCAGACGCCGGATCAGCGACTGGAGCATCTCGCCTTTCACATATTCCATGATGATGAACAGGGTGCGGTACCGCTCATCGACATCATAGACCTTGACGATGTGTTCATGGTCCAGGGCCGCGATGGTTTTGGCCTCGTTGTAGAAACCCTCGAAAAATTCGGGGCGCAGGGCCATGTCGTGGCGCATCATCTTGATCACCACCGGAATGTTGAGGACCCGGTGAAAGCCCTTGTAAACGATGCTGAAGGCCCCGCGTCCGATGATGTCGGTGGTTGTGTATTTTCCGATGGTCCGATAGGCCGTGGGCCGCCGGCTGTCGAACCGGTCGGCCACCAGCTCGGTGATGAAGTCCAGCAGGTCCGGGTCTTTTTCCGCAAAGGCGTCGAACTGGGCCCGGGTCATGACCCACAGGTCCATGTCCGTTTCCGCTTCCACATGGGCCCGCCGGGGCTCGCCGGTCAAAATGCCCAGCCCGCCGACGATGTCTCCGGGGCCGTAGTGATCCACGGGGTGCAATTCCCCGTCTTTTTCCACAATGACCAGGCACGCGCCCCGCTGGATTATGTAGGCCCGGTCTTCCACCGCCCCCTGGACCACGAAGCGTTCGCCGGCCCGGACGCGCTTGTGGGTCATCCGGTCGAAAAACGGGCTGTGATGGTCGCCTTCAAGGAATTGCAGAAACCGGGTCTTGCGGTGTGTTTCCCCTTTTTGGGAATGGACGAGCCGGTAAAAATCGCAGCTCAGGCAGGATGCCCGTTTTTCGGCGAACGATCCCTGGACCCGGTCGCCGCAACAGGTCCCGGCCACAGCCCAGCAGATGCGCCCGGCGCGGGTCCCGCCGTTGATGCCGTCATAAGACTGATCCGTCGCGGCCGGACACGCGCCCAGCTCGGCGGCTTTTTCTCCACCCGGCTCCCTGCCGCACCCCATGAATTCCCAGCAGTTGGGGGGGTCCGGAACGCGTCTTTCGTTGCCTTTTGTCGGCGCCATGACGATTTCCTCCTTTTCGTTCAACCTATGCTGAAGAAGGTCCGGCGTCATTGACTTGAGTCAACATTCAAAAAAATATGGGTGATCCATCGTGATCTCCCGGCCGTGGGCGGATTTCACCAGAATTCAGGATAGCGCCGGTTTTGCGGAATGTTGTTGACCAGCAGGGCGATGATCAGCATGACGACGGCGCCCAGCCCGGCGGGGACCAGCACATAGAGGTACCCCAACTGATGCACGGCATCGCCGCCGATCACCGCGATCAGGGCCGTGGCCCCGCCCGGCGGGTGCAGGGTTTTGGTCAGGTGCATGAAGGCGATGGCCGTTGAAACCGCCAGGGCCGAGGCCAGCCACATCTGTCCGCCCACCAGTTGAAAGGCCGTTACCCCGATAACGGCCGAAAACACATGCCCGCCGATCAGGTTGCGGGGCTGGGCCAGGGGACTGCGGACGGCGCCGTAAATGAGCACGGCCGAGGCCCCGAAGGACCCGATGATCATGACCAGCGCGGTGGAATCCAGGAGGTTGAAATGGATCAGGCCCACGGCCGCGATGCCCAGGAAGCTGCCGATCCATGACCATGCGATTTCCACCGCGCCGACCCGGGGCGGGCTCTGGGTGCGGCCCTTCATTTTTTGAAAATAGCTCATCCGTTCTCCTGTTTATCCCAACATGCAAAACGCATTGACAAGGTCCGAGCGGGTCACGATGCCGGCGAGCTTGCCATCGGCGTCCGCGATGGGGAGCCGGTTAATGGTCTTTTCCATCAACAGGGCTGAAACGTCGCCGATGGAAATGTCGGGCGCCGCGGTAATGGCCGGGGCAGTCATGATGTCGCCGGCCGTGCGGCCGGTCATCGGCGCGGCCACGCATCCCTTGTTTTTCAGGCAATGGGCGATAACCTGCATGAAGGACCCGCTATGGTCAGCGCCCATTCCGCGAAGAAAGTCCTTTTCAGAAACCACGCCGATGATCCGGCCGTCCCCATCGGTGACCGGGGCGCCGGAGATGCCGTGTTGGGCCAGCAACTCCGCGGTGGCAATCAGGTCGGCGTCCGCGTTGATGGCATGAACCCGCGTCGTCATGACGTCTTCGGCTTTCAGGGCGGTCATCATCCGCTTATGCGCAAGGGCGTAGGCCACCTGGTAAACCTCCCTGAAGTCGCCCGGGGTGATGTCGATATAGCCCATCATGGCCTTCATCGCGGCCATAACGTCTTCGTCGGAAAGATCGACGGGCGCGCATTCTCTAAGATGGTCTGAACTCATGGGTCATCCTCCTTTGGGGGCGGGGTTGCCGGGCTCGGGCGGGGCCGGGTCCCAGCCGCCGCCCAGGGCCTTGTAAAGCCGGATCAGGTTGGCCGCGACTTGCGCGTTGCTCGTCGCCAGCCGGTCTTCCAGGGCAAACTGAGCCCGTTGGGCGTCTAAAACATAAATATAGTCCCGG
>JAABTD010000067.1 GCA_011390065.1 Desulfobacteraceae bacterium | reverse complement strand
GTGAAAGTGATCCCGCTGCCGGCGCCATTTAGGGTTGCATCATCCAGCGTGATAACGCCCGTGCCCGCCACCAAATCCAACACCGTACCAACCGCCGCTTCGGTGATTGAGGTGTGAAGGTTAATATCGTTGTTGTTCGAGGTTATTGTGATGTCGGTGTTTAGCAGCGTATCCGTCACGCCATCAAAAAGGATATTGCCATTGGTCGTGATATCCGCGCCCACCACGGCATTGGTCGCATTGACATCCAATAATTTCGGCTCTGTTCCACCACCAGCGCCCCCCAGAGTATTCAATATGGATACTGTCCCAGTTCCGGCATTCACTATCAAATTCTGAGCGCCATCTACGAGTGAATTGAAGGTGACGTTTTTATTCTCCGCCGATGAATCAATCGTCACCGCAGCCGTTGACAGGGTCAACTGGTCCGCTGCGTCATTTCCGAAAGTGGTGTCAACGCCGGAGGTAAAGGTCAGCCCGTCCAGGATAACATTCCCGTTGAAAGCGTTTGCGGTGTCGCCCGCCCCAACGGTAACATTCTCACGAAAGGTAACATCGCCGGCGGTATCCGCCTGGACGATGCCGCTGGCAGTGGCAACCGTGCCAACAAATTCCGTGGTCCCCGTGGAATTGATGTTGAGAGAAGCGCCGGCTCCGTCGCCAATGGGCGTACCTGACCCGACAGCCGCTTGGAAGACCGTTGCACCTGTAACGTCAAGCGTTAAATCCTGGGCGCCGTCTACCAATGAATTGACCGTCATATTGCTGCCACTTGTCGTGGCCAGAGTGACATCCCCGCCCGACAGGGTGACCTGGTCCGTTGCCGCATCCCCAAAAGTCAGGGTGTTGTCGGATGTAAACCTCATCTCGTCCAGCGTTACGTTTTCGTTAAATATGCTGGGGGTGTCCCCCGCGGCAGCGGTCACATCACCGCTGAAGGTCACTTCTCCCGCTCCAACAGATTGCAGGATGCCGGAGTCTGTATTCACCGTAGACTGGAACGTGGTGGTTCCCGTGGAATTGATGGTGATGGCCGCCCCTGTCCCGTCGCCTATGGCGGTATTGAAGCCGACCGCGCCGACAAAATTTGTTGCTCCGGCGCCGGCATCCATCACCACATCAACGGCCCCATCCACCGCATCGTTGAATGTTACGTCGCCGCCGCTTGTCGACACAGTCCATTCGGCAGGAAGCGGAACCGGAGTCACGCCGATGATCACATCACCTGTCACTTCTATATTGCCCCCGGTGGTGGTGATGTTGTCATTGGCGGTCACGCCGCCGGAACCGGCGCGGATCGTCATGTTCCCCGCCCCGGTGTTGATGGCGTCCGTTCCCTGTTCCGTGGGGTTCAACGTAACGCTGCCGGCCCCGGCATCGCTGTTGATTTCTACGCTGGTCCCAGAAGCGAATGTGTCCAGCGTCTGGACATTGATCGCCCCGCTCTGAACGCCGGATTCACCGAACACAATGGTGCCGGCGGTCGTCTGGGCGATTTCCGCGTCGGAAATGACATACGCCCCCACGCCAGTGTCAAACGCCACATCCATTGTGACGTCGTTGGCCGTATAGTAATTGACAGTGCCTGTTGTGTCGGCAGTCACTGTCCCCGAGACATCGACGTCATCGGATCGCAGGGTGACCATATTCCCCAAAGCCGACACCGTTCCGGCGGCCGGAACGGTGATGAGCGACCCGGCCTGGTTGGCCGTAACTTCGATGTTGCCGCTGTCCGCTGTGATGCCGGTCAATGTCACGTCATCGACTTCATCCAACACGATGTTGCCGGCGGTTGCCGTCACCGTGTTAACGTCATCCACATCCGTGTCCAGGTTTACGGCGTCCACGCCGGCCGCTCCCGCCGCCGCGATGGTCAGCTTATTGGATGTGACGTCCGCTGCGGTATCGCCGTCGTCCAGAACTGTGCCAGCGGAATTGATCGTAATATCATCGTTGGCCGCGGTCAGCGAACCGGCTACTATATTCCCACTGGTCGTAGTGCTGACGGTGATGTCGTCATCCCCGCCGGTGTCGCCGCCGGAAGTGATGGTGCCCAAAGTGAGGTTTGCAGCGGCATTCGTTATCGTCACCGGTCCATCGGCGGTCGTTGCGGTGGTAATGGCAAGGGTCTGGCCGCCCGTCTGATCCAGATTGATTGATCCGGTGTTCGTTTGCAGGGTGTTGACCGTCACCGCACCCGTGGCCGCGATGTCGATATCGATGTTCGCATTGCCCGTGTTGATGGCGCTTGTCAGATTACTGACCTCCAGGACGCCGGAATTCCCGATCCCGGTTTTTGCGGTAAGATTTACGGTTCCACCCGTGATATCTACATCAACATCTCCATCATCATTGATGGCGGCATCCGAACTCAACGAAACCGCAGCAGTCCCGGCATTCACATTCCCGGCCAATATGCTTGCGCCTGATAGCGATGGCGTTGTAACCGAAATATCACCATTATTGGTTGAAACATTATTAAGAAGAATATCAGATTGCGCCTTGCTGATGGTGATGGAGCCCCCTGTTTCCATGACCGTCGCATTCAAGGAACCAATATTCGTGGCCCCGGAAAGAACGATGGTTTCATCGGCCGTCATCGTGGCCTGAGTGGCCGTTATATCGCCGACGCCAATAACTGCACCCAGATTGTTTCCCGTGTCGGTTCCGGCTTCAAGGGTTAGATTCGCATTGGTGATTGTAATGGCATTGCCGAACTGTATGTTGATATTCCGATCCGCCGACAATGTCAGGTCGCCTCCCGCGGCGCCGCCGTTGCTGATATCGGCCGCCACGATAATATTGCCCGGATTCGAGCCGCCGCTTGTGGTGTCAACGGAAACCGCCGTCCCACCTTGAAGAGAAGTATTGATGTCTCCAGCGTTGATCGTCGCCGTGTTGGGACTGCCATTCGGGACCCAAGTGGGACTTCCAGTCATATCCGCAGTAACATTGGTGATCGTTACATCCGTCGGATCGATATAGAACAAGCCGCCTTCGCCATTCGGCGACGACGCCACAACACTCCCATTAATCTCAACATAGGTTTGCCCGCTCACCTCGACGAATCCACCATCGCCGGACAAACTCCCCCCCTTGGCCTCGATGGTCGCGCCGTCCCGGAACAGCGCCATGTTCGGTGAAATGGCGGTAATGAGACCGCCGCCCCCGTTGGCGCCCGCATTGGCGGTCGTCACGCTTCCGGCACCGATATCGATGACCTCGGACGCGGCGATGTCAACAGCACCCCCATCCCCGTCGACGCCGTCCGCACGCACCTCTCCAAACTGCCCCACATACTCGCCGGTCATGCGCACGTCGCCGCCGGTGGTCCCCGACGCATTCAACACGCCTTCATTCGACACAACCCCCTCATCCCCGCCGGACAACACAATCAACCCATCCTTCATCTCGGCGGTTCTGGCCTCCACCACGCCCTCATTGTTCACCACGGCGTCGAACACGCCCGAAGCCGCCCGGGCCGTCATGGTCACCCGGCCGCCGTCTGCGCGCACCTGTCCTGCATTCAGCACGGCGGTGGTCATGTCGGCGCCGTCGGGACCCGTAACCTTGGCGGCGGTTTTCTCGCCCACCGCGAAGTTGATGAGGCCGTCGCCGGTGAAATCGACGGTCATCTGCCGGCCGGAAGCCAGGACCACCTCGCCCAGGTTGGCCTGGATGTAGCCGTTGTTGACCACCGACGCGCCGGCCAGAACCGCGTAGCCGCCGTTGTTGACGGTGATGTCGCCGTTGTTGATGACGTAGCCGCCGTCGCCTTCTTGTTGGAGGTCATAGCGGCCCGTGAAGAAGTCATCCTCGCCCATGACCAGAGACGTGGCCATGAATCCGGCCGCGTTGACCCGGGCTTCGGCGCCGATGAGGACGCCGCTGGGGTTCATCACCCAGACCTGGCCGTTGGCGATGAGCTGGCCCAGCAAAGAGGAGGAGTCCCCGCCCATGACGCGCTGGACGAAGATGCTGTCCGCGCCGGGCTGGTTGTACTGATGGACTTCATCCACGCCGATGTTGTAGACGTCGGTCTTGTTGAAGACCTTGGGCGCGGACTGGTTGAAGGTGGTGGTGTCGCCGTCCACATGGGTGGTGAAGCCTTCGCCGGCCAGAACCGCCGGCGCCGACAGCAGCACCAGGGCGCCGCCCAGCGTCGCCCCGAATTGACGGGCGCCCGACGCGCTCCGCTCCAGGGTGTTCAGATCGGCATGGTTTTTCCGACCAAAACCTTTCTTTCTCAACTGGGCTCTTTTGATCTTTCTGCTTAAACTGGCCATGACAAACCTCCTCTATGCAAAAAAGGGCAATGTTTTATTGCATTGAATGCACTGAAAATGGACATGCTGGAAAATGATATGATGATCGAGCGTGATCCTGTTCATACCGGCCACACTAATACATGAGGCTCGCCCGGATATAGAAGATGCCATTGTCTTCCACGTCTTCGTCCTGTGGATCGTCTCCGAAAAGATGATGGGCGTAATCGGCATGGAGTTGGAACCAGGGAGAATACGTAAACCGAAGCCCCAAACCGCCGCCGCCGAAATCGGCATCGTCCATCACCTCTTCGGAATCGGACATGGGGTCGTTGATGTTGGCGAATCCGCCGTCAACAAAGAGGGCCAACTGGAGGGTTTCCCCGATGGTTTTTCCCGTGCCGAACCATTTGACGTTTTCGGCCCCGAGGATCGGGATGCGGAGTTCGGCGTTGAAATACCCGCCGTTGTCCGCGCTGAATTCGCTCTGCTCATAGCCGCGCACCGTTCCCTGACCGCCCATGGCCAACTGCTCCGCCGAAGGGAGGCGGTCGTTGGAAATCTGCCCTTTTGCGGACAGGATCAGCCCGAAACCGGCGGGGAGTTTCTGGTACCGGGCCGCATCGATTTCCAGCTTGAAGAAAGTGAAATCCGATTCCAGCCGGATCGGATCGCCGTCATCGTCATCGGTGCCGCCCATGAAGCTGTCTCGGTTGAACACGGCGTTGAGGCGGAGGGAATTCCTTCCCCCGAATCGGTCGTTCAGATGGAAGGTGTTGGCCACGTGGAGGGGACGCAACCGGTCCTCGCCGATGTCCTCTCCCAGGATCTCCTGTTCCTGGTTCAGAACATCAAGCCCTATCTCTCCCCACCAGCTGAACTGCCGGGTCCGGACGAAGGGATAGCTGATCCAGGCGCCGCCGGCGAAAGAGCGGCCCTCGTAGTCGAATGCCTCGAATTCCTCTTGTAGTTCATATTCGAGATGCTGCAGATAGAGGCCGAAACGGGCGCCCTCGTACCCCAACAGCATGCTGTAGTCGGCCCGGGCATAAAGGAGGCCGCTGAACCCTTCCTCGCCGGTGACCCCGCGCACGGAGAGGAGGTCCCCCATGCCCGTCAGGTTCGTCGCCGAGGCGGAGACGCCGAACCGATGCTCCGACACGGCATCCGTGCCGTAATTGTTGTAGTCGATCCCGACGTGATACCCCCGGTCCTCCATGGCCTCCAGGACGATGTCCGTCGTGCCCGGTTCGGTTCCCGGCTTGAGGGTGGCCTTGACCTCCAGGCCCGGGACGTCCGTCAGGAGCAGAAGGCCCCGTTCCAGGTCCTTGACGTTGACGGCGCCGCGATTGTGGATGATTTGGAGGGTGTTGTTGATGAGACGGTCGCTGTACCGCTGGTTTCCCTGAACGATGACCTCCCCCAACCGGCCCTCTCTGATCTTGATGACCACCGAATCTTTAATGGTCTGGGGGGGGATGTAGGCCCGGCTCAGGATGTAGCCGTTCTTTCGGTAGAATTGGGTGATGCGACTGGCGAGGCTGGAAAGGGTTTCGACGGGAATGGTTTTGCCGATGTGATCGGCGACAAGGGTTCTGAGGGCATCCGATGAGAAAACCGTGTTGCCCTGGAATCGAACATCCTTGAGCGTGAAAGTCGCCCCGCGGGCGCCTTCGATCTCCCCTTCCTTCTGGTCTTGGATGATCAGATCGGGGATCCGGGCCGGTTCCCGCATCTGTTCCGGCTCGAGGGATTTTTCCACGGCGCCGGGTTTCACCTGGCTCGGCACTTGCGACCAGGAGACTGAAGCGACTGCAAGGACCAGCACCCAACACGCCAACACCGTCATAAACGTACGCCTCTTCACCGTTCCCTCCTTATGGAATATTTAGGTGACCATAGATGGACAATCTCTTTCCGCCTCACTTTTACATCTTGTAGACTTTTCCTTCTAATATTCTCGTTACCATAGACCCTGGCAATAGACAAGAAATTTATCGGTTCCGCCGACCCATTTTTTGAAATTAATCTGTAAACTTTGGTCATTTACGACGACTACGGCGACGCTTTGCCGCTGCCAAACATTCTCATAGTTAAAGCTTACCCGGTTTGCCGGCCGTACGGGCGACGATCCTGCAAGCGTCAAGGTCGGCATTTCAACGCGAAACTCAACGGACCCTCTTGCCTTGGCAGCGGCATGACATGCCTCCCTCATGAACGCATCTCCACAGTATTTTTTATGTGATTTGAAAAATCAGGCCGTCGCCGTTCCCATTATTGACCAACCCAGCGGGTCGTGGTAGGGTGCGCCATTCATTCACATCGCCCCGGACCTTCGGGAGGGCGCCGTCAACGTTCAACAGCCAAGGAGAAAAAGGGCATGGCAGACCAAGGCATTTACAAGAATCCGATCTTTCTCAATTCCGTAACGCACAAATCGGTAAAAATCGCCCCGGCAACGCGGTATACCTTTGCCAAAGGTTTGAACTCGGTGGTCATCGTGGGTCAGGAGTTTCTGGAATCCGCCAAGCACTACCCCATCGTCTTCACCAAAACGCCCGGCGAAGAGATCATCCCGGTGGTCATCCTGGGCCTGCGAAACAACGAAAACCTGTTTGTGGACGCGGAAGGCCGCTGGCGGGACGAGCGGTATGTTCCGGCCTTTTTCAGGCGGTATCCTTTTATCTTGGTGGCCAACGCCGGCCAGGACGGATCTTACAGCGTCTGCGTCGATTCGGCCTTCGAAGGCTTTGGCGCCGAAGAGGGGATGCCGCTTTTCGACGAAGAGGGCAACACAACAGACCGGTTTAAAAAGGTCATCGAATTCCTGAAGAACTATAACGGGCAGTACGAGATCACCAGGGACATGGTCCGAATGCTGGCAAAGCTCGAGCTGTTCAAGGATTTCACCGCCAACATCACCCTGCCGGCCGGAGAAAAAATCGGGTTCGCCAAGCTGCTGATGGTGGACGAAACCGCCATGTTCAACCTCGACGACGAACAAATCGTCGATCTCTTCCGTAAGGGATATCTGGCCTGGATCTACGCCCATCTCTATTCGCTGTCCAACTTCCGGGTCTTGATGAACCTCGCCGGCCATGGGGACGCCGCGAAGGCGGAACCGGCGCCCGAATCGAAACCGGCCCCGAAATCGAAACAAACGGCCAAATCCAAATAACAGGATTCTTTTAAGGCGGACCATGCCGGAACGGCTTCATCAACTCAACCTCCACTTCGACCCGATGGAGGACCGCATTCTCTTGCGCATGACGGTGGTCTCATCGGAGGCCCTTTCCGAATTTCGCATCTGGTTGACCCGGCGGTTCGTGGCGCTGTTGTGGAAAAGCCTTCAGGGAGCGGCGGCCGAATCCGTCCGGGCGGACGAACGGATTGCCCCGGCCAGCCGGGACGCCGTGCTCCGGTTCCAGCAGGAATCGGCCCTGGCCCAGGCCGATTTTTCGACCCCGTTTTCCCAGGGCGAGGTCGCGACGCCCCTGGGCGATGCGCCGATCCTCGTCTCCAGGGCCCGGATCACCCGGACGCCCCAGGGGGGACAGATTCTCTCCCTGCAGGCTGCCGACGGGCCGGCGCTTCAGATCAACATGAACGACCAGCTGCTCCATTCCTTCATGAAGCTGCTGTCCGAGGCCGCGGGAAAAGCCCATTGGGGGCTGGACCTCAAATTGACGTCGGAACGGGAAGAGACGCCGGGGCCGCCGCCCTGCTGTGTTTAGCGGGGGGGAAGATAGGTGCTTTATTCCGTTAGAAAGGAGCGACAAAAATATGATGCGTACCTTCAAAAGAAATACGGTGATCGGCCTCGTCCTGCTGCTGTCGGCGATGTGGCCGGCGGCGATCCCTGGGGCCGAAACGGATGACGCCGCCGCGGCCATAGACCCGCAATGGACGGAACAGAACCGGCAGGTCCTTTCTCTCATCAAGGAAAACAAAGTGGACGAAGCCCTTTCCGCCGCCCGGAAGATGATGAGTTATCTGCGGCGAAACAGCCTGCTGAAAGGGCAGGAGGCCGCCACCACCTTCAACAACATGGGCATGATCTACCTCTCCAAGGGGCAGTTCGACATGGCCCACCAGCACCTGTCCAAGGCCCTCCAGTTGCGGACCGAGTTGTTTGGCCCCGAGAGCATCGAGGTGGCCACCGTGTGGCTCAACCTGTCCCAGCTCTACAAACTCCAGGCCGAGCACATTTTTAAGCGCTATCAGAAATCGCCCCAGGAAACCGGAGAGCAGCCGTAACCGATCATGTCCATCCTCACGCGAAAATCCCGCCGCGGGTCCGCTGCGTTCGACTGGGACGAGAGAAACCGGGCACTGGTGGCGCTCATCAACGCCGGCCGCATCGACGAAGCCCTGGCGCCGGCCCAGGAACTGGTGGATTATGTGGACCGCCGGTTCCGGCGGGATTCCAGGAAAAAGGCCACCACCTACAACAACATGGGCATGGTCTTCATGCTGTCGGGGGACCACGAACTGGCCGATGAGTGCTTCCGGGATGCCCTGGAGATGCGGAAGCGGATCTTTGGCCGGGATCACCAGGAGGTGGCCGTGATCCTGCTCAATATGGCGCACTTGTACAAACTCATGGCGGGCCGGATTCTCAAAGCGACGGCCGTCGAAGCCGACTGATCCCGTTCCATGCCCTCCGACCGGCTTTATCTGGCCCCCCTCCGGGGGCTCACCGACGTGGTGTTCCGCACAGTCTTCAGCCGCCATTTTAAGGGGTTCGATCTTGCCGTGGCCCCCTTCATCTCCACGGTCTCCGCCCCCCGGGTCAAGCCATCCCTCTTTAAAGACATTCTGCCCGAACGGAACCGGGCCATGCCGGTCGTCCCCCAGCTCCTGAGCAACGACCCGGAGGGCTTCATCCGCATGGCCCGGCGCATCGCCGATCTGGGATACGGGGAGATCAACCTGAACCTGGGCTGCCCCTTTCCCATGGTGGCCAAAAAAGGCCGGGGGTCGGGGATGCTCCCCTTCCCCGACCGGGTCGCCGCGTTTCTGGACCGGGTCGCGCCGGCCATCCCCTGCGCCCTCTCCATCAAGACCCGGCTGGGCTTCCATGGCGCCGACGAAATCTACAGGCTGATGCCCGTTTTCAACCAATACCCCCTTTCCGAACTGATCTTCCACCCCCGCACCGGGATCCAGATGTACGGCGGCCGTCCCGATCTCGATACGTTTTCAGATTGCCTGGCCGAGTCGGCCCTTCCGGTGATTTACAACGGCGACATTCGATCTCCGGCCGCGTTCTTATATCTTAAACATCGGTTCCCGGCGGTCCGGGGGTGGATGATCGGCCGGGGCGCCCTGGCCGATCCCTTTCTGGCGGAACATCTGAAGGCCGGATCGGAAAAGATCCCGCCGGATTCGACCCGCTTCCGCGTTTTCCAGGAAGATCTGTTCCGAGCCTACGACGCAATCCTGTCCGGCCCGGCCCATACGGTTGATCGAATGAAGGGATTCTGGTATTATTTTTCCCAGTCATTTCCAGAGAATCGACGCGACATCAAAAAAATCCTGCGGTCCAAGTCGCCGGACGGGTATCGTGACGCGGTTTCGACGTTTTTCGACGCCGATCCCGTCTGGCGGCCCGCCGCATCGGAACCGCTGACAGGAGGTTGTCTTGAAGATTAAAATCGATCACATCCCCGAAGAGGGGATCATGCTCTGGAGCAAGGAAGAGGCCGAACTTTATCCGGTGCTGGCGGAGATGGCCCAAGACGGAGAATGCCGGTTTGAAGGGCCGATCCATGTCTCTCTGCGGGCCAAGCCTGTCCGGGGTATGATTGAGGCAAAGGGTCAACTGGCGGCGGAGGTGCGCCTTAACTGCCGACGGTGCCTCGCGATATTCAGCAGCGCCCTGAAACGGCCGTTCCGCCTTTATTTCACTCATGAGATGGACGAATGCGCCGATGCCGCCACGGAAGGAGGGGCAGAGCTGTCGGCCGACGACGTCGGACTGATTCAATTTAAAGGCGATGTCGTCGACTTCACAGAGGCCATCCAGGAACAGGTGGTCCTGGCGGTTCCAGACTGGCCCCTGTGCGCCCAGGACTGCCGGGGCCTCTGCCCCCGGTGCGGCCGCAATCTCAATCAAGAGAAGTGCCAATGCGACACTGCGATATCGGATGACCGGTTCGCGGTCCTCAAAAATCTGAAAATTGAAAAACCGACCTGACCATCGAAGAGGACCCCCATGAATGTTCTGCTGATCGCGGCCAATACGGAACAACTCAACATGCCGGTGCTGCCCCTGGGCCTGGCCTGGGTGGCCGCCTCGACCGAGGCGGCCGGCCATACGGTCCAGACGGTCAATTTAATGACGGCAGCCGATATCCGTCCGCCCCTGGCCGCCGCCATGGCCGATACGGCGCCCGACGTCATCGGCGTCTCCGTCCGGAACATCGATGACCAGGTCATGGACGCGCCCCGCTTTCTGCTGGCCTCGGTGCGACCCGTTATAGCAGAATGCCGGCGGCTTTCCAGCGCGCCCATCGTCCTGGGCGGCCCCGGCTACAGCATCTTTCCGGACAGCGCCCTTCTGTATCTGGGGGCGGATATGGGCATCGCGGGCGATGGTGAAACGGCCTTCATCACCCTTCTGGATCGGATGGAAAAGAACGCTCCTATAGACGACGTCGCCGGTCTTCATCTGCCCGGCGGCCGGTCCAGGCCTGCCGAGTTGAATCGACGACTGGGCGATCTCGCCCTGCCCATGCCCGGACATCATCTCCCCTTTCCGCCGGAAATGGTCGGCCATGCCGACCTGTGGGTTCCGTTCCAGACCCGGCGGGGCTGCCCAATGGACTGCACCTATTGCTCCACCGCCGCCATCGAGGGTCGTTTGGTGCGGAAAATCCCTCCTGAACGGGCTGTGGATGGACTGGAACAGTTCGCCGCCGCCGGCTTCTCCCAATTCTTTTTCGTGGACAACACCTTCAACCTGCCGCCCCGTTACGCGGAAGCGCTCTGCGACGAAATTCTGCGCCGGGGGCTCTCCATCCGATGGCGGTGCATTGTGTACCCCTCCCTTGTGAATGACCGACTGGCAGGCAAAATGGCCGAAGCCGGCTGCACGGACGCCTCCCTCGGGTGCGAAAGCGGGGCGCCGGCGATCCTCAAGCAGCTGAATAAGCGGTTCGGGCCTGAGACGGCTGCGGCTGTTTCGGCGCGCCTCCAGCATCACGGCATACAGCGAATGGGGTTTTTACTTCTGGGCGGACCCGGGGAGACGCGGGAAACGGTGCTGCAAAGCTTGGAATTCATGGATGCGCTGGAAACAGAGGCGGTCAAGATCACCATGGGGATTCGGATTTATCCGAAAACCGAGCTGGCCCGGATCGCGGTGCGGGAAGGCCGCATCGCCCCCGGAGACTCGCTGCTGCACCCTCGGTTCTATCTGTCGCCGGGACTGGACGATTGGTTGGGGGATATTGTGGGGGAATGGATGGCGGACCGCCCCCACTGGATGGGGTAGGCCGCAAAAAAAGCAGGGCGTCGCCCCATGGGGAGCGACGCCCTGCCTTGTATCAATCCAGAAACCAGGGGCTGATTAATGACCGCCGGCGAAAAGGCCTGCGATGGCAGCCGCCTGCGGATGCGCGTAGATCAGGATCAGCGCAACAACGAGCGCGTAAATACAGAGCGACTCGATCATGGCCAGACCGATCAGCATGGTCACGGTGACCTTGCCGGAGGATTCCGGGTTCCGGGCGATCCCCTCGACGGCGGAACGAAGACCGATACCCTGGGCGATGCCGCAGCCGAAGGCCGCAATGGCGATTCCGAAACCAGCCGCTGTTACGCTCGCGATAAAAAACTGCAGTGCTTGTGCTTCCATCTCTACTTCTCCTCCTTTAAATAAATTGAGATTGTCGTTTGGCTTCTTCCATTTATCCCATTAAACAGCGAAGCCGTAAAAAAAACTTAACTATCGATAAAAACGGTTTGGAGAAACGGTTTTGTCGGGTTCAATCAGTGGGCATGCTCCATGGCGCCGGTGAAATACATGATGGAGAGCAGGAAAAAGACGAACGCCTGCACCAGGGCCACGAAAATGCCCAGCGCCATGATCGGCAACGGCGCGAAAAAAGCGCCGGCCAGAAGGAACAGAATCCCCAGCACCAGCTCATGCCCCATCAT
The DNA here is from genome assembly GCA_011390065.1 of Desulfobacteraceae bacterium. GTDB lineage: Bacteria > Desulfobacterota > Desulfobacteria > Desulfobacterales > JAABSP01 > JAABTD01. The sequence continues at coordinate 9,980 of JAABTD010000067.1, read as the reverse complement.
GTTTCCGAAAAGACGGAAGGAAAGAGAGAGGATCCGGGCCAGATGGCCGATGATCTCGATGGGCATGATGATGGGCACCATCCACCAGACCGGTCCCATGAAGTGTTTGACGTAGGCCGGTCCATGGTACATGACGCCGATGATGTGGGTGAAGACCACCACCACCAGGGCGCAGGACAGGGTGGTGTTGAGGCTGGCGGTGGGCGGATAGAAACCGGGAATCAGACCGACCAGGTTGGATATGAAAATGTAGATAAAAACCGTCGAGGCCAGCGGGAAAAGCCATCGCCCTTCTTCGCCGGTCACATCGACCATGAACTCTTCGATGCCGGAAATCAGCACCTCAAAGAAGTTCTGCAGTTTGGTGGGAATCATGCTGACGCTTTTGCCGGCCAGAAATCCGACGATGATTAAAAGCGCCATGACCACCCAGGAGTAAATCACATGGGGGTAAGTGTGGGCGAAATGGCCCAGGCCGATGCCCTCGAACAGCTTGACGAAAAACATGTAGGGATGTTCCACCTTAAATCGCCTCCTTTAGCAAAAGGTTTTTGAACTCCAACAGGGTGGCGAGCATGATGCTGACGACCACCACCGAGAGACCGATGAACAGGCCGATGGGATTGACCCATTGCCTCGAGATCAGGACGAAGATGACAAACCCGCTCACCATGAAGCGGAGGTAATATTTCGCCAGCACCACATGATGGGAGGCCAGGTAGGGCGGCGTCAGCGCATTTTTCAACGTCCGGTAGAGGAGATGAAAATTGATGGTGACGATCAGGCCTCCAGCGATGATCCCCCAGGCAAAATCCCGGGAGGCCAGAAACAGGCCCGCCGCGCTCGCCGCAACCAGCAGAGTCCAGTTGGCGCAAGTCACGAATTTCAGCAATCGCTGTTGTATTTTCATTCTTTTTTCATCCTGTCCCTGTTTCGCAGCTTACAGGTCTTTGCTTTTTCGAATGGCCAGGCCGATGTTCCGAAAACCGGCGATAATTCCCAGGATCATGAAGACGAGCGTCAACCAGGGGGTGGTATGGAAGACCATGCGATCCAGATAAACCCCGATGCCCAGCCCGATGAAGATGGAAAGCGACACCGACAGACCGACGCTGGCAAAATAGGCCATCTCTCTTAAAAAGCGCGTGTTTTCCCGTTTCATGAAAAAGAACGCTTCCACCGGACGCCCCACGGCCGGATGCGGACATCCCCTTTAAAGTCGATGCCTTTAACACGGTACAGAGGCCAAGTCAATGCAAAACTGCAAGAGACGGCGCCCGTCATTTCAGCCATCCGCCGTCGAAGACCGGCCCGTTCCGACAGACATGGCGGTAGGCCTTTTCGTCGCCCCGGGTCTCAACGGCGCACCCCAGGCACGCCCCCACTCCGCAGGCCATGATGGTCTCCATGGACGCCCGGCACGGGATGTTCCGTTTTTCGGCGATCCCGGCCACCGCCCGGAGCATGGGCATGGGACCGCAGGCGCAGAGGAGATCCGGCGGCGACGACGACGCTTCCTTCGCCAGGGGACCCGTCACCAGCCCTTTTCCGCCGGCGCCGCCGTCCTCGGTGGTCAGATGGACCGCCATTCCCAGTTCAGCGAACCGGTCCGTGCAGACCAGGTCGCCCGCGCTGCGGCCGCCGATAAAAACGGCGCAGGACGTCATATCCACGCCTTTTTCAGCCAGGAACCGGGCCAGAAACACCAGCGGCGCAACGCCGATGCCGCCGGCGACCATCCAGATCCGTCGGGCCGCGTCGGGAACGGCGAAATCGTTGCCCAGGGGGCCCAGAAGATCAATGGGGCTGCCGGACGGCATCGCCGACAACTGCCGCGTGAACCCGCCCACCACCTTGTAAAGCAGTTCGATGCCGATCACCGAGCCATTTTCCTTTATCAGCCCGTGAATGGAAAAGGGGCGGCGCAGCAACGGCCCGGCGCCGTCCACAAACCGGAGTGTGACGAACTGGCCGGGCCGGGCCGCATCGTATCCGGTCGGCGCGGCAAGGCCCATCCGCCGGCAATCGCCGCTCACCGGGTCGTTGAAGCGTATGATGGTCTCCATCTGAATCATATCGTCATCTCTTTTAGCACAAACAGCACGCCCCGAAAACCGTAAAAGAGATCTGCGACATAGAATCGAATGCCGCGCTTGATAATCGAAATGCCTTGGGGTACAATATAAACATGATCTCGAATAAGCGTCACACCGACCCCGCCGCCATCCATCGCCCAACGGCAAAAGCCCGCCGACTGTTTCTGGTCTTTCTGACGGCCCTCTTGATCCTGGGCCCGTCGGCGGGCGCCGACGAATCGACGCCCCCTCCACTCCCCTTTAAACCGGGGGAACACCTGGTTTACGAACTCAAGTGGGAATTCATCAAGGCCGGCGAAGCCACGCTTTCGGTGTTGCCGGTCGAGACGGTGAACGGGGAAACCGCCTTCCATTTCGTCATGACCGCCAGAAGCGTCCCTTTCATCGACATCTTCTACAAAGTCAGGGATCGGATCGACGCCTATGCAGACCACGACATGGATCACTCGATCTTCTATAAAAAAAAACAGCGGGAGGGAAAAACCCGCCGGGACATCGTCGTTCTTTTCGACTGGAAGGACAATACAGCCCAGTACATCAGATCCGGCAAGCCCAAGGAGCCCATCGATCTGATGCCCGGGACCTTCGACCCCCTCTCGGCGCTTTACTATGTGCGGACCATCATGCCCGAGCCGGACCAATCCATCCAGCGGCCGGTGACCGACGGCAAACGGAACGTGATGGGCCGGGCGACCTTCGTCAAGCAGGAACGGATCGAGGTCAACGGGGAAAATTACGACGCCTGTCTCATCGAGCCGGAACTGGCGCAAATCCGCGGCGTATTCGAAAAGAGCGAGGATGCTTCGATCCGGGTGTGGCTCTCGGCCGACCATCGGCGGATTCCGCTCCGGGTTGAAAGCAAGGTGGCGGTGGGCAGTTTCCGCGCGGATCTGATCTCGGCGGAGGGCCTTGCGCCCCCGCTCCCGCAAACAGTGGAATCGACGCCGGAGTAAGGACGCGGGCCATGAGTCTCAACGATACGGCCGCATCATCATCGACAACGGTTTCATCGAGGTCGGGGAACCGTCGGCCCCGGCGCCAATCCAAAAAATCCATCGCACCGACTGAAAGAAAAGGATAGGACGGATGACCCACAAGCTTTATATTCAGATGTTCAGCGTCCACGGCCTGATCCGATACGACAATATGGAACTGGGACGTGACGCGGATACGGGCGGTCAGGTGAAATACGTGATCGAAATGGCCGAAGCCCTCGGCCGCCACGAATCCGTGGGGCGGGTGGATCTGTTCACCCGGCTGATATCCGACAAGCGCGTCTCGGAAGATTACAGCCAACCCGTCGAAGAGATCTCCGACGCGTTCCGCATCATCCGGATTCAGTGCGGAGGAAAGCAGTACATACGGAAGGAACGGCTCTGGCCGCATCTGGACGAGTTCATCGATAAGACGGTTCGATTCATCAAGAAGGAGGGAGAGCGGCCCGACCTGATCCACGGCCATTATCCGGACGCCGGCTATATCTGTCTCCAACTGTCCAATTATTTCCGGACGCCTTTCATTTTCACCGGTCACTCCCTGGGGCGTCCCAAAAAGCAGAAACTGCTCAACGAGGGAATGACCGAACAGGAAATCGACCGATACTACAAGATCGACCACCGCATCCATACCGAAGAGGAGATCATCCGGAACGCCGACCTGATCGTCACCAGCACCCGGCAGGAGATCGAAAAGCAATACGGCATGTACGACACCAAGAACCTGCCCGCCTATTCCGTCATCCCTCCCGGCGTCAATCTGGAGAAGTTTTATCCTTTCTATCACGACATGATGCCGGAAAAACGGAAGGAAGAGGAGATTCTCCAGGCCCGGGCGTCCATTATGGAGGAGTTGAGCCGATTCCTGCTGAACCCCGATAAACCGCTGATTCTGGCGCTCTGCCGGGCGGACAAACGGAAAAACATCTCCGGGCTCATCGATGCCTTCGGGCAGGATAAAGAACTTCAGGCCATGGCGAACCTGGCCATATTTGCAGGCATCCGCAAAGACATCGCCGACATGGGCAACAATGAGAAAGACGTGCTCACGGAGATGCTCCTGCTCATGGACAAGTATGATCTGTACGGCAAAATGGCCATCCCCAAAAAACACGACTTCACCTACGAAGTGCCCGAACTCTATCGTCTGGCGGCGGAGAAAAAAGGCGTGTTCGTCAACATCGCGTTTACCGAACCCTTCGGTCTGACCCTGATCGAGGCCGCGGCCTGCGGGCTTCCCCTGGTGGCCACCGACGACGGCGGCCCCCGGGACATCATCGCCAACTGCAACAATGGCTGCCTGGTGGATCCCACCGATCTTGAAAGCATCAACGATCATGTCAAGGAACTCATCTCCGACGGCGACAAGTGGAAGATGTTTTCAGGCAACGGCATCAAGGGGATCAACGATCACTACAACTGGGAGGCCCACATTGACAAATACATCGACAAGGTCGAACCCCTGCTGGCGGAAAAAAGCGCCGCCATCTCCGACAATCCCTCCGAAACGCCGGTGGGAAGCCGCCTGACCCTTTTAAAAAAACTGCTGATGACGGACATCGACAACACGCTCACCGGCGACGACGATGCCCTGGCGGACCTGATGGAAATTGTCCGGACTCACCGGGAGGACCTGGGATTCGGCGTGGTCACCGGCCGTTGCATCGACGAAGTCATTGAAATCTTCGAACGCCGCGGTCTGATCATCCCCGATGTCGTAATCCCTTCCGTTGGCTCCGAAATCTTTTACCGGTTCAAATCATTTCCGGATCGCGGATGGCAGACCCATATCGCCAAGAACTGGGACCGTAAAAAGATCAAGCGGCTCCTGGATGATTTCGATTTTCTCACCTACCGGGAAGAAAAGGCCCAGAATGAATTCAAAGTCGCTTATATCATGGAGAACAAAAAGGACCGTCTGGCCCGGATCCACGACCTGCTGGCCCGGAAGCGGCTCCGCTACAACCTCATTTTTTCTCATGACAAATATCTGGACGTCCTGCCCTTGAGGGCCTCCAAAGCCAAGGCCCTCCGGTACCTGAGCTACAAATGGGAAATCCCCATGAAAAATATCATGGTCTGCGGCGATGGCGGCAGCGACGCCGAGATGCTCAAAGGCACCGTCCAGGGCGTGGTGGTGGCCAACCACGCAAAAGGACTCGACAACCTCAAAGGAAAACGGAAAATCTATTTTGCCGAAGGCGCCCATGCCCATGGGGTGATCGAAGGGCTGAAGAAGTTCAAGTTCATCTGACCGGCCGTCCGGAAGCCGTTCTTTTTCCATCCAAACCGACAGCGCGCCACTACATCGATTTTCACCCGAATATACAGCATTGATCCCATTTACATGTTCTCCCCGCCGGGGGAACATGAACCCTGTCAATGCATGAAAGGAATAACCCGCAGAAAAAGAACAAGGAGCATCTCATGGAGGGTCCCATATCAGGCAGTGCATCCCGGAACCGATCCCGGCTGGGCGCCGTCGTCTCCATTCGGGGCAGCGTCGTGGACGTCCGCTTCCCCCGCCGGCTCCCCCATCTCTACAACCGTCTGACCGCAGGCGAAAACGATGCGGTGGTCCTGGAAGTGATCTCCCATGTTGATGACCACACCGCGCGCTGCATCAGCCTCACCACAACCCAGGGGCTCGCCCAGGGCGAGCCCGTAGAAGATACAGGCGGTCCGTTGACCGTGCCGGTGGGCGATGATCTGCTGGGTCGGGCCTTCAATGTCTTCGGCGATCCCATCGACAAGAAACCCCCGTTGCGAAACGCGCCCCGGCGGTCGATCCATGGCGCGCCAGCGTCTCTGGAAAGCCAGGCCGTGACCTCCGAGATCTTCCAGACCGGCATCAAGGTGATCGACGTCCTCTCCCCCCTGGAGCGTGGGGGCAAGGCGGGGCTTTTCGGGGGCGCCGGCGTGGGGAAGACCGTTCTCATCATGGAGATGATCAATAACATGGTGGGACAGCATGAAGGGGCCAGCCTTTTCTGCGGCATCGGCGAACGATGCCGGGAGGGGGAGGAACTCTACCGCGAGATGAAAGAGGCCGGGGTTCTGGACCACACGGTGATGATGTTCGGTCAGATGAACGAACCGCCCGGCGCCCGGTTCCGGGTGGGTCATGCAGCCCTGACCATGGCCGAATACTTCCGGGATGATGCCCGGATGGATGTGCTGCTGCTCATCGACAACATCTTCCGGTTCATCCAGGCGGGCATGGAAGTGTCCGGTCTCATGGGCCAGCTCCCCTCCCGACTGGGATATCAGCCCACTCTCGGCACCGAACTGGCCGAGCTTGAAGAACGGATCGCCAACACCGCCTCCGGGGCCATCACGTCGGTCCAGGCCGTCTACGTGCCGGCCGATGATTTCACGGATCCGGCCGCGGTCCATACGTTCGGCCATCTCTCCGCCTCCATTGTCTTGTCCCGGAAAAAGGCCAGCGAAGGGCTTTACCCGGCGGTGGACGCCCTGAAATCGGGCTCCAGCATGCTGACCCCCCATATCGTGGGCCGGCGCCATTACGACATCGCCCAGAGAATCCGAAAAACCCTTTCGGACTACGAAAATCTCAAAGACATCATTGCCATGCTGGGGATGGAGGAACTCTCCCAAGAGGACCAGCGCACCGTTCACCGGGCCCGCCGGCTGGAGCGGTTTCTGACCCAACCCTTCATGGTCACCGAGCAGTTTACGGGACACGAAGGACGCATCGTGGCCCTGGAAGACGCCCTGGACGGATGCGACCGAATTCTGAACGATGAATTTTCGGACCGGTCGGAGCGATCGGTCTATATGATCGGATCCATCCCCCAGGCCCGATGATCCCGACAAACCGTCGCCGGCCGCGGCCCGGCGCCGTTGCTCAACCAAGGCATCGGAAAAATTTAACATATCTTCTTTTTATCCCGGATAAATCCTTGACAAATGGACGGCGTGAAACTAAACTGAGCTTGTTTAATAACCGGCTGATAAAAAGGGATATATTGGTATGGCTTTGACAAAGATCCAAATTGTCGAACATATTCACAACGAGCTGGGATTTCCCAAGCGGAAAAGCGTCGACATCGTCGAAACCCTCCTGGAAATTCTCAAACGGACCATGCAAAACGGCGAGGATGTGCTGATCAGCGGATTCGGGAAATTCTGCATCAATGAAAAAAAGGCCCGCCGGGGCCGCAACCCGGCCACCGGCGACGATCTGATGCTGTCGCCCCGCCGGGTGGTCACCTTCAAATGTTCCGGAAAACTAAGGGAGAAAATCAATCGTGGCGGCCCGTCGTCCCCGAAGGAGATCCACAACTCTTAGGTCGGGGTCCTCTCCGGCGGCGCCGCCGACAGGCCGGAGGCCGATCCTGTGAAACAGACCATCACGCTCGTCGCCGCCGTTGCCGCCATCTTCTTTTTTTGGCATCACCTGCTGATCTACCCGTTGAAGATCCTGGTGGTCTTTTTCCACGAATCATCCCATGCCATCGCAACCGTTCTGACCGGTGGTCGGGTAACCGAACTGGTCATCAGCCAGGATCAGGGCGGCCACGTCATTTCCAGGGGCGGATCCCGGTTCCTGGTCCTGACGGCCGGCTACCTGGGCTCGTTGATCTGTGGAGCCGTCATCTACCTTGCCGCCGCCCGCACCCGGAAAGACGCCGCCGCCATGTTCTTCCTGGGGTGTTTGACCATCGCCATCGCCCTTTTCTTCGTCCGCAATCTCTTCGGTTTCGCCTTCAGCGCCGCCACGGGCGTCGTCATGATCCTTCTGGGGGCCCGGGCCGGCGAAAAAATCAATGACTTCATCCTTCAACTCATCGGGCTGACCAGCATGATCTATGTGCCCATGGACATCTACAGCGACACCATATCACGGTCCCATCTACAATCCGACGCCCGGATGCTGGCCCAGGAATTCGGCGGCTCGACCCTGATGTGGGGAGGTCTGTGGATCATGCTGAGCGCCATTTTGATCGTTTTCTCCCTGAAATGGGGCCTGAAAACAAGCCGTACAGAGACGCCCGGAAACCCGGACGCCGCTGCCGACAGATAGGCGGCTTTCCATCCCATGGATGCGCGGATCAAGGTCTTCCGTTCAAACGCCGACGCCGGATCGGCGATCAGGCGTCGGCCGCCGTCATCCAGCGCCTGGTTTCCGGCAGAAAATGGGCCAACCCCTCCAGAACGCCGGCGCAATAATTCCCGTTCATATCCAGAAATCCGCCGGAGGCCAGATAGAGCCGATCCCTCATCCCCTTCCCGTCCATGGCGTCACGGGCCTCCTGCCGCACGTCGTCTCTGGCGTTTCTGACCAGCACTGCCTGGAGTCCGCTGGTCAGGGCCGGCAGGTCGTTGCCGGAATCCCCTGCAAAAACGGTCCGCTCTTCGGCAAACCCCTTTTTCTTCATTAAAAACCGGATGGCGTGGACCTTGGTGGCCCGTTCGGGCAACACATCCAGCAGCCCTACATTCTCTTGTTCATCCACACTCCAGATGATGCTGGCCCGGACCCCTTCCCGGGACAACCGGCGCTCCATCTCTTTTCCGAGACCCTTTGCGTCAGCCTCGGCGTCGGCATAGTAGCTGAGTTTGAACGTATTTTGCTTTTCCGGTTCCTGGAGTCGAAGGGCCGATATGTCGGAAAAAAGCGCTCCCAGCTCCTTCCGGGCCTTCCCCTTCCAGTCCTGTCCGATCTCCCGGGACCAATCCTCCCAGGGGGCCCAGTCCCGGTCGGGTTCATAGATGGTGGTTCCCACGTCGCCGATGGCGTAATCGGGAACCGGGATCTCATAGTCGTCGATGGCGTCCTTGAGCAACCCTTCGCTCCGGCCGCTGACGTAAGCCAAGGTCAATCGGGATCGCGCCGCCAGTCGCCGCAGCAGGGGACGGGCCCGGGGGGATTCGGGCTGAAAGCCGTTGGGGAGAATCGTGCGGTCCAGATCGCTGCACAAAAGAATGTCAGACATCTTCATTAAATCTCGACAGGTCGATGGTCATCCGATACTCTCTCGCCTCCTGATCCCACTCGGTCTGGAACCCGAGCTTTTTCCCGAGGCGGAGATCTTTGGAAATGGGAGCCGCGACAATGGCCAGGTCCACCTTTCCCCCGATCTCCGTCACCGACGGATACGCCTTTTGACCCTGAATGGCGTCGTGATTGGGGTTGACGGGAAATATGTCGCCTGTGAACCCCGCCTTCCCCAAGTTTTCCATCAAGGCGCGGCCGATGCTGCTCTCGGCCTCGCCTCCCTTTTCCTGAAATTTCCCCGGCACATTGTGCGCCGTTGTCTACCTTCCATCCATCATTTATGATATCATCCTTTTCACAAAAGAGGCAAGCAGCCGCATCGATTCGATTCGATTTTAACGCCGTTCAGACCGGCGGACTTTTCCCTTAATCTTTCCCGCCGGCTCTGCTATACTGACAAAGCATTACCGGCGGTCACATCTTACCAACAGCCGACAAGTCGGAAGGCCCTGACAGACCATGGTCGCACGCTCCCGAAAAAACAGAACCCGGCAAGCGTTCTCGCCGATTGAACAGCGCCGTCTCAGAAAACGTCGACAATCCGGCGCCAAGGCGTTGAGGCTCTTTTTCTGGACCTGGTTTCTTCTGATCCTGCCCGTGGCGCTGATCATCGGGGGCGTATACGTCAGCCTGACGGCGGACCTGCCCGATATTACCGACCTCCGAAACTACCGCCCGCCGGTGGTCACCACGGTCTACGCCGACGATCATCAGAAAATCGCCGAATTTTATGAAGAACGGCGGTTCGTGGTTCCCCTTTCCCGCATGCCGGAACGGCTGATCCAGGCATTTGTGGCAGCCGAGGACGCCCGGTTCTTCGACCACAGGGGAGTTGACTTTTTCAGCATTCTCCGGGCGACATTCAAG
>JAABTD010000066.1 GCA_011390065.1 Desulfobacteraceae bacterium | reverse complement strand
TGGGACGCGCTGTCAAAAAGATCCATAATTCGGTGAACATTTTTTCCGACCCGGAGATCAAACGAAGACCAATTCGAATAGGGAATCAGCGTCTTAAAATTCTCAACCTGGAACCAGTCCTCAACATCCACTGTAATAATAATATGGGAGCGATCAGGCCGCATTGGACGTGAATCTCTTTTCGATCATCGACAAAAGGATATACAAAAGCAGCAGCAACCCGAAGGCCAGAGCGAACATCAACAGCCCCGAAGCATCGTGCAAAAATCCATGAGCGGTATCCGGGCTGACCCAGTGGGCCATCATGGCCGTCAGCATGAGCCGGAGCACATTTACGCCGATGGCGATGGGAACCGCTGAAAAAAAAAGCACCCATTTGCTGGGTTTGCTCAAATCGACAAACCAGGCGAACGCCGCGCTCAGGGCCAACAGCGAGACCAGGGAACGCAATCCCGAGCAGGCGTCGACAACTTCCAGTGTGGTCTTGGGAAGGTGGAGAATATTGCCCTCCCGCAAAATGGGGATGCCGATGAGATCGATCGCTCCTTCCGTGATGCCGGCGGCAAACAACTGAAGGGGAAAGGCGATCTGGTTCCAGATGATGGAGGGCAACGGCACCATGAAGATCAAATAGGCCAGGGGCAGCAAAATTTCTTTGGTGATGCCTTTGCCGAGAAGATACAGGGAAAGCCCCATCAATGTGACGATGATGGAAACCCGCATAACGAACAACTCGGCGCCGACATTGCCGACGATATGCATTCCCATGCCGGCGGCGAGCACCAGAAGGCCCATCATGTTGGGGTTTGGGGTGTACTCCGATAGCTTATCCCGCTTCTGCCATATCATGTACCCGGTGATAAAGGGGATGAGAAAGCCGTGGGAATAGTTGTCGTCGGACGCCCAGTCGCCGATCAACTTGAGGATCGTGTGATGGAACACGATCAGAAACAGCGCCGAAAGGGCCATTATCTGGCTTATATTGATGGCGAGTTGCCGGTTCATCCAGCGCCCTTTCAGCATCAGGAGGGGATATAGTCCGACAGCAGGGGAATGAGTCTTTCCCCGAACCGTTCAAGCACCGTCGCGGCGGTCTCTTCGTCGTCATCCACGACCGGCGTGATCAGCCGGACAAATGAGCCGTCGGTCCTGTTCCGGAATATGGCATCCATAACCAGATAGATTTTCTGGCTGTATTCAGAGGATATAATCCGACCCCGAGACTGGAACCAGTAAAGAACGAGCTGCTTCTGCTTACCTTTCTCCAGAAGGAGCTGGCGAACCGTCGCCTTGCCGCCGTCTCCGATGGAGAGGGTTTTATCGGTGGTCCGGGTGATGTTCCAACCGCCTCCCGGCATGCAGTTCCGGGGCGAGTGGATGATGTCGCCTTCTCTCTGGCTGCCGTAGAATCCGACATAGAGCTGGATGAGCCGGTTGTCCGGGCCGAAATAATTGGCCAGGAAGGAGTCGTCGACCCCCAACACCTCATAAATTTTGTCGTCGAATCGATCCGTATTGCCCTTCCACTCGCCGATTTGCGTCGGGAAGGTCGACAACGGCGTTGTGCTGGGAACGGCTTCGGCCTGGCTGACATAATTGTGCAACACCAGGGTCAGGGCCATGATCACACATGCGGTTATGGTGTGGCGCATATCCATGATGCCACCTCACTGTATGGTGCGAAAGGGTCTGGAAGGGGTCATTCTCACTTCGAAAATAACTCTATTCTCTTGATAATCGTCATCGTTATCCCTGGCGTCAACTTCTCTGTGATATACGCCGAGAAACAGGCTGAGCCATTGGGTCCATTCATAGGACAGGTTCGACCCCATGCTGTAGCTGTCTTCCGTCTCCCCTGGTTCATCGGAATCCACCGATTGATAGCGCAGGTTCAGGTTCAGGGAAAGCGGTTCCTGGATCCGCCAGGAAAGGTCCGCTCCGGCGCCGGTTGTTTTGTCCGTTCTTTCCGGCGTCTCCTCTTTGTATTCATCAAGGCGGTAAAACGCGTTGATGCCGGCATCGAGATACCGGGTGAATCGGTATCTCACATTGCCGTCTACCTGGTAATAGGTGCTCAATCCCAGGTTGTCGCCGTCAAAATACGACTGCCGGTAGCCGGTGCTTCCGTTCAATCCCATGATCGCATATTTAAAAGTTTTCGTGGCGGCGATAGATGCGGAAACATGCGAATAATCGTCGCCCCTTTCCGTGGACTGAATAAAATACCCCACTTCGGTGAAAAGATCCATGGTTTTGGAAATCCGTGCATCACATCCGACGGACAGTCCATAAAGGCGATAGTCCTCCTCATCCCCATGATATTGGGTCAAGGTCTGCCGATAATTTACGAACCCCCTGAACCGCTTGGTGAACATTTTGCTCAAGCCGGCCGTTATCAACCATGTCTCGACATCGGCGGTGTCGCCTTTGAACTGTCCTTTGGTATAGGCGGCGCCGGTTTCCAGGTCGATTCGATAGGGTTCGAACCGATGGATGTAGTTTATCGAAGGCGTATGGGCGACACTGCTTTCGGTGTCTTCGTCATCGCTTTCGATCAAGCTATGGCCATATTGAAGCTGAAGGCTGTCGTATCGGCTGAACCGGTGCGAGATCGACAAATTCGCGGCGTTGCGATACAAGGTTTCCCGGTTGCGGTTTTCCAGGGGATCATCCACCTCCGTCGGTTCTTCGGTCTGGACCAAGCGGTCGCTGAAGGACAAACGGGTCCGTTTCGACAGGTCGGTCTCTCCGGCGAGATGAAGTCGCTGACGAAACGCATTCAGATCACTGGATTCTGAATACATACTGTAGCCCAGCTCGTAGGCCAGGGATGCAGCGCCGCGTTTCCCCGATATATCTGTTGTAAATCCCGGCGAAAACACGGTAATAAAGGACGATATGCGATCATCGGCGGACAGATCGACATTATCGGTATATTCGGTGGTGACCCGCAATTCAGGGTTCATATCGATCACCAGCGGAAACGCTGCTGTTTTCGCTATCGCCAAGATTCCAACGACCGCAACCCAAAGCCTCATCAGCGATGTCAATGTCAGGTTCATCGGCGTCAAGGGACCACGATGATGTCATTGGACTCTATCCAGACATTTTGACGCGGCAAACCTTTTTTATGAATCAAATCATAATAATTAATGTCGATAATTTTCTCTTTTCCGTTCTCATGGCGTATGAGGAGGATCTCTTTCTTGTTCGCCCACTCGGTAAAGCCTCCTGCCAGCGCAAACGCCTGGAGGATGGTTAAGGGTTTTGTCATCGGATGCACTCCGGTGTTGGCCACCTCGCCGATGATGTAAAAATGCTGGCTTCCCGCATTCTTCACCGTGACCGTCACCAGAGGGTCTTTGATGTAATCCTGCAATAGGGCTTGGATCGCATCCTTGATTTCCATCGGCGTCAGGCCCCTGGCTTTGATGTCCCCAATGAGCGGGAATGTGATCATGCCGTCGATTCGGACCATTACCTCCTTGGTTAAATCGGGCTCCTTCCAGGTGACGATTTCCAAAAGGTCCCCGCTCGAAATTTGATAGCGGATGGATTCGGATGTCTGTGATGGGCTTTTTTCTTCTTCTTGTTCCATCGGCTTTTTCAGGATTTCTGAGGGGGTGTCTTTGTGGACCGTGGGGCCGCAAGACGGCAGTGTGACGAACAAGATCATGATAGCCAGCAAGAGTTTTCTATGCATTGTTTTCCTCTATCGTTCGGATTGTAATTTTGGCGCTGTTCCACCTTGAGTAACTCTATGCATATTTCGTGCAAATCGCTCTAAAACCAACATTATAAAATATGGGAGCTACCGTGCTCCTCTCCTGAAAAGAACAATTTTAACGGTGCGGAACACAACGACCAGATCCAGCAACAGCGACATATTTTTGATGTAAAACAGGTCGTAATTCAATTTTTCAGTTGCATCTTCGATGGTTGCGCCGTACCCATAGTTGACTTGGGCCCACCCGGTCAGACCCGGTTTTATGCTGTGACGCTTGTGATAATAGGGGATGATCTGTTCCAGTTCCTTAACGAATTTATCCCGTTCAGGTCGAGGTCCCACGAAACTCATATCCCCTTTCAACACATTCCATAGCTGGGGCAGCTCATCGATGCGCCATTGCCGCAATTTTTTTCCAACGCGCGTGACGCGGAGATCGTCTTCCTCCGCCCACACCGGGCCGGACAATGCTTCGGCGTCTTCCAGCATCGATCGGAATTTATAGATATTAAATATTTTTTTTCTTTTCCCGACGCGCTCCTGGGAATAAATGATTGCGCCCTTTGAGTCCATTTTGATCATCAGGGAAGCAGCGGCGATGACGGGCAGACTCACGATCAGCAGGATCAAAGAGAACAGAACATCCATGACTCGCTTAAGAGCAAGATTTATAAGCGATTGCTTGAACCCTTCCGAAAAAATCAGCCATCCCGGATTGACCAGACTGACCTGGAGCTTTCCGGTCAGCATTTCGTAAAAAGTCGTTCCCTCCAGTACATCGATGCCGCCGATGCGGCAATCCAACAACTCCTCTATGGGAAGTCCACCGCGCTTCTCTTTCAACGCCACGACAATTTTGGAAATATCGTTTTTTTTGGCAAAATTGAAAAGCCCCCCCTCGATATTGTTCCTGAGAAAAAACATCATGTCCGGTTGCCGCGTTCCGACCTTGTCATGCGGCTCTTCCAAAACGATGCATGCAACGGCGTAGCCGCAATCGATCTTTTCCGAAATGGCGTCGTTAATATCGCGGGCAAGGTTTCCAGAGCCGAGAAGAATGATTTTCTGATTGAACATGCCGTGATCGAGCATCTTTGCATAAAAGATGCGCAGGGAAATGATGAAGACGATGGACAAGGCGATGGAGGAAATAAAAATATCTGATTTGACAATGGTGATGGGGAAGATGAAGTACGCCAGGGAAAGGATGACGGCGGCGGCGCCGATGGCCTGCAAAAGCCTCAAACTCAAATCTCTGAAATCGCCCGGATTGCTGAAATCATACAGATTGTTGTAATACAGTGCGATCTGG
Organism: Desulfobacteraceae bacterium; assembly: GCA_011390065.1. Taxonomy (GTDB): domain Bacteria; phylum Desulfobacterota; class Desulfobacteria; order Desulfobacterales; family JAABSP01; genus JAABTD01. The sequence goes on along the minus strand of JAABTD010000066.1, from coordinate 17,377 downwards.
CAAACCAAGGCGATTAGAAGCGCCTTGGCCAATACTTCGCCGGTAAAGATCCCGGATTCCAGTCCTCCTTGGACCCATGCGGCAAACAACACGGAGGCCAGAATCACCAGGCTCTCCGTCATAATAAAGAACACATTCCGTATGGGGTAGTATTGCTTCAGCAGTCTTAACATGTTTTGCGTGATTTTGTTATGATGTTATCGTTTCTTTGTGCTGTATCCGTAATAGCTTTTCTGTGTGCGCCAATAATTGACAGCGGAGTTGCACTGGTTCACGACAACAGCGACAATTTTTTCCTTTCCAATGGTTTCCGTCATTTCAGCAATCGATTCCCGAGGGGTCTCACCATATTTTACCACTAGAATCACCGCATCGACTTTTTGTACGATGGCATCTGTTTCCGCTGCAATCCTCGAAGGAGGAGAATCGATAATGATATACCGATCATCGTATCTATTTTCCACATCTTCAATCAATTCCCCCATTTTTTTTGATGAAATAATCTCTGCCGGATTCGGAGGAGGGCTGCCGGCGGGCAAAAGCGTCAATTTCGGCATCATCGTTTTTAAAAGCAGGGAGGGAAGCGGCGCGTTATTTTTCAAATATTCGCTGATTCCGGGAACATCGTCGTAACCGAAAGTTGTGTGGATGGACGGCCTGCGCATATCGCAGTCCATCAAAAGCACATATTGATCAATACTCTGGGCGATGCTGATGGCTAAATTTTCGGCTACAAAGGATTTTCCCACACCCTGGAAAGCGCCGGCAATCAAAAGGGAACGAGGGGGGGCAGCGCCTGAACCGGGGAAAAGGACCTTTGTCTTTAACACCCGAAACTGCTCCGCGGCGTAAGAATCCGGGCTGTGCAGCATCACCAGCTTTTTATTAGGCGAATCCCAGCCGGCGTGCTCCGCATGGGCCTGCTTTTTGTTTTTTCTTCCAAGTCTTCGAAACAGTTTCATTTGCGAAAATCATATCACCTTTACATAGTTTCCGATAATCGCCATCGTCTCATCAAGCCCTTTTATCGTCAGCAAAGCGAATCCAACAAACAGGCCGAGCACCATCGCGATGAAAAATACACTGAGAGTCCGATTAAAAAATATAAGAAACATTTCCCATGTGGTATAGATTTTCGGCACGACGATAACCTCTGTATTCTCGCCGCCGATGCGTTCGATTCTTTCCGGATCACGGACGCTGCCGTCAAAAAAGTCAAATAGAAAGATGATCCCGCCGCCGATGCCTAATCCGGCCGCCAGAAACACCAGGAAGAGTTTTCTGGCATCCGGCGAAATCGGCTTTTGAGGGATTTTGGCATAATCCAGTATCCGAAACCGGGTCCCCTTGGATTGACGTTCCATGCTTTCGGAGATCGAAGCTTCAAGTTTTCTCGCCAGGAGAGATTCATAGGTTGTTTTTATGTTGTTGTAGTCCCTTGTCAGCGCCTGGAGTTCCGATTCTATCCTCGGGGTTTCTTCCACGCGCCGTTCATAATCTTCTATCTGCCTCGTGATATCCAGAATGTCTTGTCTATACTTTCTCATTTCGCGCATGGCAGCAGTATATTGCTCTCTAAGAGGATTGCCCAAGGATGGCATCGTTGGCCTCTCGCTCAGCATGCCGGAGCCTGCTTCTTCCTTCTGAGCCTGATCCCGTTGTCTCCTTTGAAATTTATTTTCCAGTTCAGTAATCCGGCCGGCCAACCTGACAACATCCGGGTGCCTTTCGGTATAACGGCTCAATAATTGATCGTACTGTTCCTTCAGTTCCCGAATCCGGGTCTCCTCTTCTGAGAACGCGTCTTCCGTTCCGGCATTCGATATATCCATACTGTCGTCATCCCAGAGCTGATCCATTTCTTCGCGGCGTTTTTCGATGTCGGTCAGTCTGTTCCTGGCATCTCTCAAAGCTTCCTGTTTGGCATCGAGGCTCAATTGAAGCCTGTTGAGGGTTTGCAGATTGCTGTTCAATTGATTCGGCAAACGGCCCATCTGTTTTTCCCGGTATTCGCTGAGCGCCTTCTCATGATGTTCAAGTTGTTGTTTTATTTCCTGAAGTTCGCCTTCAAGGAATTTCCTTGTTCCGACGGCGCCTTCCAGCAAAATTTCGAGGCTCTGATCGATGAAAAATTTGGCCAGAGCATTGGCCACGTTCATCACTTTTCCCGGGTCCTTGCCTGTATATGAAAGTTTGAAGGCGTCTATACCGCCCCGGGATCGGCTCAGATCGATCTCGATATTTTTGCGCATGGCAAGATATTTGTCTTCCGGAAACATTTTTTCATGTTCCGGTCCGGAAAACAGATTATACTGCTGCATGATTCTGTCGAGATAGGTCTGGCTCATGATCTGTTCGGAAATGGTGCTGATTTTGTCTCTGATGTCTGCGGATTGGATCGGTTTGACGACGGACGAGGGAACTTTGCTGGTTTCCACCAGAATCAACGTCGTCGCCTGATAGGTTCTCGGCAATGTGACCGACAGGTAAATGCCGGCGCTTAAAGATAGCAGTATGGGAATAATGAGGAACCATCGTTTTTTAATAACGAGGTCTATATAGCGTAAAATGAGCTTTTTTTGTTTTTTATCCATGGCTCATAAAAATGGTTTTGTGTTTGTTTTGACGCTTTGGGCCTGGAGCATTCACATCTTGGAAAAGCTTAGCATCATTTCGGCGAAACGTCCACTGTTCGTGACGCATTTTTTAGGCTCGGCAGTAAAATTGTCAATAGATCGCTGGGGGGATCGGGTTGTTGAATTTTTCGTGAAGTGAGGGCAAATGGAAAGCGGGGGGCTGTTCGCCCCCCCCACTGGATGTTCATGTGTTGCTGTCTACGAGCGGTTTGCGACCCGCTTAAGACTGTCGGAATCCTTTTTTGCGGCCGTAGGCGGCCAGGCCCAGGAGACCGGCGCCGAAGAGGAGGATGGTGGCGGGTTCGGGGACGGGCTCGACAGATTCGACCATGACTACGAAGTCGGTGAAATCCCCATCGGTGACGTCTTTCTTGAGATCTTCAAAAGCCAAGATGAATTCGCTGTCCGTCCACAGCCCGTCTTGGAATCCCGGAATTTGTACCGTGTCTGTGTCAGTTCCCCGGTATGCGGCCATGTGATCCATTCCATCAGCGTTTAATGCCGTATCGCTATGAAAAAAACCTCCGCCATCGCTTGCTCTTGCAGTTGAATCTAAGTAATAGCCAAATGTTCCAGACGAAAAATTTACACCAATTTGTTTCGCTTGGTTAATTTTCACAGTTCCATCAGCTAAGATGGTAAGTGTGGCTTGGGATTGATCATCATTGCTGGCGGCTCCATCAAAAATTTGAACATACTGCCCATTGTTATAAACACCAAAAATGTTATCATCTGCAAAGGTCGCAAGCTCAATTATTAATGTGGCAACCGAGCCGCTTGATGCCGTAAGCTGCCAGTATGAATCAAAATCATCTGAAATGTAATCATTTGTGACATCAACCGAACTATCTCCCGCAACCGGACCAACCGTAATACCATCTAAAACCCCCTGCAACCCAGCTCCTCCATCAGTCCCAAATGGAACTGCCGCTGCATTCCCGACTACCATAAATAACATAAAGGAAAATACCACCAAAACGCCTATAAACTTTTTCATTTCGAACCTCCTTGTTTGGCACGGTCTCTGTTAAACATAAACTTCTTAAATCTACTTGAATAAATCGCCTCTACTTTTCTCCCCCCCTTTCTTGCCCATTTTTATCAGCTTCGACCAACGACTTTCACCCCATGAAATGCAAAGCACATGCCAATATTCATAATCAACTGAAAACATTATAAAAATGCACAGGTTGATATAAAATCAAAAGTATATTGTAAAAATCCCCAACGCCTGCCATTCGCAACGACAATCCTTTCTCCTAATATAAACATTTGATTTATTTAAAATTTAAACAGTTTGCCTTCTTTTTTTCAAAAAAAAGGTTCGGCATAGAGTGGCGGCACAATTTACATTTCATTAGATCCAAAGCACTCTATCTGCGAAATAAAAAGGGCCACCCTTACAGGCGGCCCTCTTTACTTCAAAGTCCTGAATATTATTTTTTATTTTATCATCTCAAACAACGCCGCAGCCCCCATACCCCCACCAATACACATCGATTCCACACCATACTTCGCCCCCCGCTCCTTCATATTCGCCAACAACGTAGCGCACAGCTTGGCCCCGGTACACCCCAACGGATGCCCCAAGGCAATCGCCCCCCCATGAATATTAACCTTCTCCATATCAATGCCCAACTCCCTCACACAATAAATCGCCTGGGAAGCAAAGGCTTCGTTAATCTCGAAGATGTCGATATCCTTTACATCCATACCGGCCAGCTTCAGCAGCTTGGGGATGGCGTAGCGGGGGCCGACGCCCATTTCATCGGGGCGGCAGCCGACGGTGGTGTAGCATTTGAGTTTGGCGATGGGTTTGACGCCCAGTTCTTTGACCTTGTTCTCGCTCATTATAATGGCGGCGGCGGCGCCGTCGGTGGTCTGGGAGGAGTTGCCGGCGGTGACGCTGCCGCCGGCGGCGAAGACAGGGTTGAGCTTGCCAAGGCCCTCCTGGGTGGTGGTGGGCCGGATGCCGTCGTCGTGGTCGATGATGAAGGTCTCTTTTTTATAGGTCCCGTCCTCGCCCAGTTCAAATTTGGCCGCCGGGGTGGGGACGAGTTCGGTGAACAGTCCCTCGTTCATGGCCTTCGTCGCCTTCATCTGGGAATTGTAGGCGAATTCGTCCTGGTCTTCCCGGGAGACGCCGTACCGCTGGGCCACGTTTTCCGCCGTGATGCCCATGGAGGTGTACAGGTCCGCGTGCTTCCGGGTGTGCTCCGGATGAGGACGCGGCAGGTTGCCGCCCATGGGCACGTAGGTCATGGACTCCACCCCGCCGCCGATGGCGATGTCGGACCAGCCGGACATGACCCGCAGGGACGCCTGGGAAATGGCCTCCAGGCCCGAAGCGCAAAAGCGGTTGACGGTGGCGCCGGAGACCTCTTCGGGAAACCCGGCGATCTGGGTGACGATCCGGCCGATGTTGAGGCCCTGCTCGGCCTCGGGAAACGAGCAGCCGATCATCACGTCGTCGATCAGTTTTTTGTCCAGATTGGACGTCTTGTCCACGGCCGCGTTGAGGATAAAGGCCAGCAGGTCCTCGGGCCGGGTGTCTTTGAACGCCCCTTTGCCGCGTCTGCAGCCGGGGGTTCTGATGGATGTAACGATATATGCATCTCTCATTTTTGAGTTCCTCCTTTATAAGGTGTCTGAACTGTGATTCACCTGATTTTGATGATGGCCATGATGTTTCAAATCATGGCCATCCCATCCATCCTATAAATCAAAATTCAGTTGCGAAGGGGCTTGCCGGTCTTCAGCATGTGCTCCACCCGGGCCTGGGTCTTTTCCTGTTTCCAGAAGTCGATGAAGGCCTCCCGCTCCAGGGTGAGGATGACCGATTCGTCCACCTCGCTGCCGGTACGGATCTCGCCGCCGCTCAGCACGTAGGCGATCCGATTGGCCAGGAAGGCGTCGTATTCGCTGACGAATTTGCCGCTCAGCATGTTGTGGAGTTCGCCGGCGATCATGCCCTGGGCCGCTTCGCCCAGCACCTTGACCTTCCGCCGGGCCGGCGGGGCGTAGCCGGCGTCCACCATGTTGAGGACCTCTTTCTTGGCCTCGCCGATAAGGTAATCCCGGTTGAAGATGATCCGGTCGTTGGGCCCCAGGAAGCCGTTGGCCCGAGCGTCGGCGGCTGAACTGGAGACCTTGGCCATGGCGATGTTCATAAATGCCGGGATGAAGAATTTGCCCAGGTCGTAGTCGCTCACCGCCTCGGGGACCGTGCTCAGGAACTTCTTCCACAGGTTGAGGCAGCCGCCGCCCGCCGGCAGCAGGCCGACGCCGATCTCCACCAGCCCCATGAAGAGATCCGCATGGGCCACGATCTTGTCCGCCGTGCCCAGACAGACCTCGCACCCGCCGCCCAGGGTCATGCCGTAGGGCGCCGCCACCACGGGGAAGTGGGCGTACCGGATACGCTGCATTCCCTCCTGGGCCTGGCGCAGGAAGGCGTCGATCTCGGCAAACTTGCCTTCTTTAGCCAGGGACCCCATGTAGAACAGGTCGCCGCCGGCCGAAAAGGCGCCGGGCATGCCGCCGGCCTGATTGCCGATCACCAGGCCCACGCCGTTTTGATCCACGTATTCCATGGCCTCGCCCATGAAATCCACGATCTCTTTGTTGATGGCGTTCATCTTGGTGTGGAATTCGCAGCAGAAGACGCCGTCGCCCAGATCGACGAGGGAGGCGGACTTGTTGGACTGGACGGTCCGGTCGGCGCCCTTGAGGGCGGAGAGCGAGACGATCTTGTCGCTGACGGTCCGCTCTTTGTACCCTTTGCTCTCGAAATCGTAGAAATAGACCGTTCCGTTCTCGGTCTTATAAAAGGATGGGATTCCCGCGGCCAGCATCGCTTTGACCTTTTCAGGAACGTCGAACCCCTCGGCTGCCATCTTTTCCACGGATTCCTTCACGCCGATGGCGTCCCAGGTCTCGAAGGGGCCCATCTCGAAGTTGTAGCCCCATTTCATGGCGTTGTCGATCTCCACGATGGTGTCGGAGATCTCGGGGATCCGGTTGGCCGCGTAGATCAGGCCGTTGGCCACCACCTTCCAGGCGAACTTTGCGCCCTTGTCGTCGCCGTAAACCACGGCCCGCATCTTTTCCGGCAGGGTCCTGGCCTTTTTGGCCGCTTGGAGGCAAGTAAAATCGGGATTGTCGTATTCCGCGTATTCCAGGGTTTCGGGATCGATGACCTTCCGGATCTTCTTCCATTCCGGGGTGAGGTCGGTCTTGTAGAAGCCGGCCTTGGCCTTTTTGCCCAGCAGCTTCTGGTCGATCATTTTATTGACGAAGTCGGGAATCTTGAAGCTGTCCCGCTGTTCGTCGTCTTCCACCAGATCGTAAGTATTTTTGGCCACATGGGCCATGGTGTCCAGGCCCACCAGGTCGGAGGTCTTGAACATGGCGGTTTTGGGCCGCCCCATGGCCGGGCCGAAGAGGGCGTCCACCTCGGGAATGGTCAGCCCGTCTTCCAGCATGACCTGCATGGCCTTGACGATGCCCTGAACCCCGATGCGGTTGCCCACGAAGTTGGGGGTGTCCTTGGCCCAGACGATGCCCTTGCCCAGAATCCGTTCGCCGAAATCGGCCATGAAATCGAGGACCTCCAGATCGGTCTTTTCACCGGGAATGAGTTCCAGCAGTTTCATGTACCGGACCGGGTTGAAGAAATGGGTTCCCATGAAATGGCGTTTGAAATCTTCGCTCAATCCTTCGGACATGGACTGGAGGGGAATGCCCGACGTGTTGGTGGAGACGATGGCCGTCTCCTTCCGGACCCCTTCCAGCCGCTGGAGCAGATCCTGTTTGATCTTGAGATTTTCCACCACCACTTCGACGATCCAGTCGCAGTCTTTCAGCTTGTCGAAGTCGTCTTCCAGATTCCCGATGGCGATGCGGTCCGCATCTTTTTTGTGCATCAGCAACGGGGGATTGGCCCGGACCATGACGTCGAATCCGGCCTTGACGATGCGGTTCCGGGCCTTGGGATCGTCCTTTTCGTCGTCTTTGAGATCAAAGGGGACGATATCCAGCAAAAGCGTTTTGACGCCGGCGGACGCCAGCAGAGCCGCAATGCCTCCGCCCATGACGCCGGAACCGATCACAGCCGCCTGTCTTATCTTTCTCACCATCTGTTTACCTCCTGAGAATAGGTTAATGCCATCCTGCATGAATGAATATTCATTCATTTATCAGAGACGGAAATCCCCTGTCAATAGAAAAATGGGGCACGGGGACACAAGGCCCTAAATCTTAAGATTATGGGTGATTATAAAAAGTTTGCAGGGAAGTGCCGGACGAAAAAAGGGCGGATGCGGTCGGAGCCGGGGCGGAAAGCCGTATGAATGAGTATTCATTTTCCCGCCCCGGCAGGGTTGCGGCTATTCGCCGATTTTCTTTTTCCGGTTCTGGATATAGGCGTCCCGGAGGGCTTCGTAAGGGATAATGGCCGACGCCTTGAGCGCCTCGTAGTCCCCCAGTCGGAAAGAGGTGGCGTTGATGGTGTCGAAGGCCTTGATGCCGGCGGACAGGATCCGGGGATCGACATAACCGACCGGGTCCAGAAACCCGTCCCCGATCATGCCGAAGGAGTCCCGGATCGTGGAAGGCCCCAGCACCGGCCAGACAATGTAAGGGCCGTCGCCGATGCCCCAGACCGCGAAGGTCTGGCCGAGATCCTCTTCCGGAACCGCCAGCCTGGGGTCCCGGCTGGCCGGGTTGCCGAATCCCAGCACCCCCACGGTGGTGTTGACCATGAACCGGCCGATCTCCGCGCCCATCCTTTCGCTTTTGCCCTGGAGCATGCAGTTGACCACGCGGATGGGGGTGGTCAGATTGTAAAAAAAATTCTTCACCCCGGTCCGGACGATGGCGGGCGTCACCGTCTTGTAGCCGGTGGCCGCCGGTTTGAGCACCCAGAAATAGAGCTTGTCGTTGAAGTGGAACATGGCCTTGTTAAAGGGGGCCAGCGGGTCCGGGACGGCGGACCCGGCCCGGGCGCCGGCGTCCGTTCCGAACTCGTCTTCGAAAAAGTCTTCGTCCGCAAAGGCGCCCTCGTCGGCGGCCGCTCCGGCGCCGATGGGCGATGCGGCGCCGGCGACCCGCCCCCCGCCCAGGGCCAGGACAAGACACAGGGCCAGGGTCGCAACCGTCATTGCCGTCCCAACGGAGTATCGGCGCTCCATCATTCTTTTTCCTCGAGCTTTTCCCGGACCTTGTCGATCAGGGCCTGGGGCGATTCGTTCAGCAGGATTTTTTCGAACTGGGTCCGGTAGTTTTTCACCAAGCTGACCCCTTCGACCTTGACGTCGTAGACCTGCCACTGGCCGTCTTCGAAATACATGCTGTAATCGACGGGAACTTTGTTTCCCTTTCGATAGACCAGGGTCTTCACCATAACCCGATCTTTGTCCGAGGGATGATGGACCTCTTCCAGATAATCGACCTTTTCGTTTTCGAATTCCTCCTGCACCTGTTTCAGATAGGTGTTGGTCAACAGATCGGTGAACAGATCGGTGAAGGTCTTCATCTCCTCTTCGCTGAACTGCCGCCTGAACCGGCCCAGAGACAGTTGGGCGATCCGCTCGAAATCGAAAAACCCGTCCACCTGCTTCAGGATTTTCCGACGCTGCTCTTCCAGTTTTTCCGGACCCTCGTCGTATGCCGGGTTCTTGAGGATGTCGATGACGTTCTCGATCCGGTTTCTGGCGGCGTCGGTCGCCGGGGTTTCCGGTTGGGCGGCCTGTCCCGGGACGGTGAGGGCCAGAGACAGCCCCATGCACAATATCGTTATGATCGTTCGTTTCATTTGTTTCTCCTTTCCATCAACAGCGTGCTACTCCACGCTTCCAAACACATATTTGCTCACCAGTTCTTCGATATCCACGGCCGACTCGGTTTCGACGATGGTGTCGCCCGGTTTGAGCATGTCCATGGCGCCGCCGGGGGTGAGGCTGACGTATTTGTCGCCGATAAGCCCCGCGGTTTTAACCGAGGCGATCACATCTTCGGCCAGTTCCAGATCCTGCCGGATATTGAGGGTGACCATGGCGACTTTGAGATCGGGATCCAGGGCGATGTTCGCCACCCTTCCCACCGACACCCCGGCCATTTGCACTTCGGTGCCGGTTTTCAGACCGGTGACCGAGGTGAATCGGGCATTCACGGGATAATACCCCTCTCCGAACCACTCCATCTTTCCGAGCTTGACGGTCAGGTACCCCACGCACAGAATGCCGATCATCACAAAGACGCCCACAGCGATTTCGACGGTCGATCGTTTCATTTCTCCTCCATATTAGCGCCTCTCCGAAAACCGCAGATGTTGGTTCCAGGCAAGGCCGCAGCGCTTTTGGGCTTTTAGCACACCCTGAACTCATAAAAGGGATTCCGCGCCTCCTCGGCCGCCGCCAGCACCTGCTCGATGGGGCGGTCTTTGCTCGCCTCGGCGATGCCGGCCGTCACCCGGAAGCAGCCCTCGCTTCCGAACAGGGCGTCGGCGCCCCGGGTCGTCTGAAGTTTGTCCGCCAGTTTGGCGCACACCTCCCGGGCCTGTTCCTGGTTGGCGTTGGGCAGGATAATCATCAATTTATTCATGCCGTACCGCGAACAGATATCGGTGACCCGGAGATGGTTCCGAATCCGCAGGGCGAACTCTTTCAAGGCGGTCTGATGGGCCTCGTGGTTCCGTTTCCGTTTGCCGTCGATGCTCTCCATGGTCAACAGGATCAGGGAAAACACGTTCTGATAGCGGTCCATCCGGGCCATCTCCTCCCGGAACCGCTTTTCGCCCTGGGACTGGGGCGCCATGCCGGTGAGCTGATCGTGGCGGCTCTCGAATGCCTGGACGAACCGCTGCACTGCGGGATCCGTGGAAGACTGGATCTCCTCCGGCTTCCCTTCGAAGATGATGCGCCCCTCGTCCAGCATGCCGATCCGCTGGGAAATGTAGAACACCTCCGGAATCTCGTGACTGACGATAACGCCGGTGAACCCGAACTGTTGCTGATAGTCGGAGATCATGCTGTGGACCGCGTTTTTGCGGACCGGATCGAGCCCGGTGGTGGGCTCGTCAAAGAGGATGATCTCCGGGTCGGTCACCAGTGCCCGGGCCAGGGCCACCCGCTTCTGCATGCCCCCGGAGAGCTGGGAAGGGTACTTATTATGGATGTCGTGGAGATCGAGCTGTTCCATTTTTTTTGCGACCTTCTTCGGAATCTCCTTTTTGGGCATGGCGATCTTCTCTTTCAGGGGCAGGGCCACATTGTCGTAAACCGTCATGGAATCAAACAGCGCGTTGCCCTGGAACATATAGCTGAACCGGCGCTTCATGGCCCGGCGTTCCGACCGGGTCATTTCCCGGAGGGGTTTTCCCTCGATGAGGACGCGGCCTTCATCCTGTTCCATGAGACCGACGATGTGCTTGAGCAGCACGCTTTTGCCGCCGCCGCTTTTACCGATGACGGTGGTGATCTCCCCCGGGTAGATGGACAGGTTCACCCCGGTCAGCACCTCGTTGGTTCCAAAGCGTTTATGAATGTTTTCGAATCGAATCAGCGGTTCGCTCATCAGCGCAAAGGGCCCTCGTTACAGCAGAAAAGAAGTAATCACATAATCGGTGATCAGGATCATCACCGAGGCGAACACCACCGCCGAGGTGGTGGCCAGGCCCACGCCCTTGGCGCCGAATCCTTCGGCCCGGATGTGGGTGTAATAGCCCTGGTAGCAGGTGATGGTGGCCACCACGGCCGCAAAGACCACGGACTTGATGAACCCGCCGTTGATGTCGGTCATGACCACGGCGTCCACCATGTGGGAAAAATAGATGCCGGGGCTGATCCCCAGCATCAGGGACCCTGTGAGATAACCGCCGAAAATGCCCACCACGTCGAAAATGGCGGTCAACAGGGGAAGGCTGATCAGGGCCCCGGCCAGCCTCGGGCTGAACAGGAAGCGGACCGGATTGATGTTCATGGTGTCCAGGGCGTCGATCTGTTCCGAGATCCGCATGATGCCGATTTCCGCCGCCATGGCGGACCCGGCCCGGGCCGTAACCATGATGGCGGCCAGCACCGGCCCCAGTTCCCGGATCAGGGTCAATCCCACGGCCGGCCCCAGCATCCCCTCGGAGCCGAATTTGACCAGGGTGTAATACCCCTGAAGCCCCAGCACCATGCCGGTGAACGCCCCGGTGAGGCAGATGACGAAGACCGACTTCATGCCGATGAAATAGACCTGTTCGGCGATTTTATAAAACTGGAAGGGAAAATAGAAGATGTGGATCAGGCCTCTCAGAAAAAAAATGGCGAGCCGTCCCATCTCCTGGAGCAGAAACAGCACGAACCTGCCCATGGCGGCGACGGGGGCGGCAACGGCGGCGACTTGGCTCATAAGCGGTCTTTTTCCTTGAACGATCTCTTGGGACGTCATCAGGTTTAAATCCGTTCGCGAGTTCTTAATAGCGCTAGCCCTTATAATAGGGGAGCGACATCAGGGTGTCAACTGAAGTCCATGGGGAAGGCGCGCCGTGGGTTCCAATTTTCCCCTGTTTCGTGTAATGTGACCGTTTTTAACGGAAGCAACGATCCACCGATGCGAATCGCTCAGCAGAAAGGAACGCCCGCCATGGAAAACAAACCCTATCCAGTCCCTTATACCATCGACAAACCCGAGGCCGTCCGCACCGACCCCCTCGATCCCATTCCCTACGCATACCAAAACCGACGGTCTCTGGACATCGTCATCGAACAGCCGGAATTCACCTCGGTCTGCCCCATGACCGGGCTGCCCGATTTCGGGACCGTCATCATCCGATACCAGCCCGGGGCGACCATCGTCGAACTCAAATCCCTGAAATACTATCTCCTCCAGTACCGGAACGTGGGGATCTTCTACGAGCACCTGGTCAACCGGATTCTGGAAGACCTGGTCTCGGCGCTGTCGCCCCGCCGGATGACGGTGGAGGGTCGGTTCACGTCCCGGGGCGGCATCACGTCCCGGGCCACGGCCCATTACGATGCTGAAAGCAACGCGCCATAACCCGCGATCTTATCCAGCGCTTCCTCCCGGCTCGACAGGTGGTGCAGCGAGGCCCGGAATTGACCGGCATGGGGCAACCCCTTGGCGAACCATCCCAGCCGGCTGCGCATCATTCGACAGGCATGGGCTTCGCCGATGGACCGGACGACGTCGTTCAGGTACCGGGTCATGGCCGTGATCCGCATGGCCGGCGTCACGTCCGGGACCGGCCGGCCGTGGACGGCGGCCTCGATGCCGGAAAAGATCCAGGGATATCCGATGGCGGCCCGGCCCACCATGACGGCGTCGCAGCCGGTGCTGTCGAACATCCGGAGCGCGTCTTCCGGGGTCTCGATGTCCCCGTTGCCGATCACCGGTATGGAAACGGCCCGTTTGACCCGATGGATCAGGGACCAGTCGGCGCAGCCGCCGAACCCCTGAGTGGCGGTCCGGGGATGAACGGCGACGGCGTCCACGCCGCAATCCTGGGCCAGGCGGGCTATGAACAGGGCCTCGTCGCCGGAAGGGTCCCAACCGGTGCGGATCTTGATGGTCAAGGGGATGTCGATGGCGGCCCGCACCGCCCGAAGCATCCGGCCGCTGTCTTCGGGCCGCCGCATGAGGGCCGCGCCGGCCCCGGTCTTGACCACCTTGCGGACGGAGCAGCCGAAATTGATGTCCAGCATATCCGCCCCCGAAGCGGCGACCCTGCGCGCCGCTTCGACCATGATGTCGGGATCGGACCCGAAAATCTGCACCGACAGCGGCTTTTCCCCGGCAATGCTCTCCATGAGCCGGATCGTCTTGGGCGACCCATGGTGAAGGCCGTTGGCGCTGATCATTTCCGAGCAGACCAGCCCGCATCCCTGCGCCCTGGCCAGCAATCGGAAAGGCAGATGGGTGATGCCGGCCAGCGGCGCCAGAACGGTGCTTCCCGGAATAACGACTGAACCGATGCGCACCGGTCCCCCTCAGCTCTTTTTCCGGTCGGTCAGGGAGATGACCCTGGCCGGTCGCCCCTCCCCGGAGGGACCGGCGGGTCCCTCGTTTTCCAATGCATCCTCTTCCAAGGCATCCGTGGTCCCGTCAGGTTCCGCCGGTTCGGGGCTGACGACCTTTTCCAGGCGGATCCGGTTGCCGTCCATGGTGAACTCCGCCCCTTCGATATAGACGTCGCGCAGTATCCAGGTCACCACCTGAAGGGGGTCCTGGAGGAGGAGGAGTTTGACGTGGTACCAGTCTTTTTTGATGTCCGGCGCGATGTTTTCGATCCGGGCAAAGGAGATGGGCTTGTCTTCGAAGTGGATCAGGACGACGTCGTTTTCAGTGGTCATGCGGCGTTCTCCTTTACGACCGTTGCCCGGGCCGAAAATCATCGGCCTGGAACCGGAGCGTGGCAAAATGGTCCGGCAGCGTCTCTTCCCGACGGATCAGGGAGACGGTCCCGTCGGTCCGCAGGAGCAACTCCTTAGGCCGCAGCCGGCCATTGTAGTTGAATCCCATGGAATGGCCATGGGCGCCGGCATCGTGGATCAGGACCAGGTCGCCGTCGTCGATCTTCGGCAGGGCGCGCTGAATGGCGAATTTGTCGTTGTTCTCGCAAAGGGACCCCACGACGTCCACCACCTCGGTCGGTCGGCGGCCCTCCCTGCCCGGAACGGTGATGTGGTGGTAGGCCCCGTACATGCCCGGCCGCATGAGCGCGGACATGCAGGCGTCCACACCGACATAGGTGCGGTAGATCTCCTTGCGGTTGATGGCCCGGGCCGCCAGAACACCGTGGGGACCGGTCATGAAACGGCCGCTTTCCAGATAGAGACGGGGCATATAGCGGTTTTCAGCCCCGAAAGCCGCGAACAGGGCCGAGATGTCCTGGCCCATGGCCGCCAGATCCAGCGGCGCGTCGTCGGGGTGGTAGGCAATGCCCAATCCGCCGCCGATGTTCAGAAATTCAAAACGGACATCCAGTTCCCGACCGATGCGGGCCGCCAGATCCAGGAGCATTTCAGCGGTCCGGACCATGTACTCATGGTGCCGCTCATTGGACGCCAGCATGGTGTGGAGGCCGAAGCGCCGGGCGCCCCGTCCCATGGCCCGCCGATAGGCGTCCACGATCTGATCGCGGCTCACCCCGTATTTGGATTCCACGGGATTGCCGATGATGTCGTTGCCGGTGCGCCGGTCGCCGGGATTGTACCGGAAACAGACCAAGTCGGGCATCTCCGGGACCTTGTCCACCAGGGAGATGTCGTCCAGGTTCAGGATGGACCCGCCGTCGGCCGAAGCCGCCAGAAACTCCGCCGGGCTGGTGTTGTTGGAAGTGAACATCACCTCCCCGCCCCGGGCGCCGACCCGGCGGGCCAGTTCCAGTTCCGCAATGGAGGAACAGTCGAACCCGAACCCCATATCCCGCATGATGGCCAGGACCGCGGGGTTGGGCAGGGCCTTGACGGCGAAAAACTCACGGAAATCGTTCACCCCGGCAAAGGCCGCCTTCAGGGCCGCTCCGGTCTCCCGGATGCCCGTTTCGTCATAGATGTGAAAGGGCGTGCCGAAATGATCGGCCGTCTCCGCCAGAACCGGATGAAGCCGATTTTCGAACGCTTTGGACATGGGCATATTGAAACTCCTTGGAATTCGGGAGGGATTTGAATCATCATTGCAATGCGGTTCTGATCCGCGCCAGGGCCTCCCGGACGTTTTCACGGCTGTTGAAGGCGCTGATGCGGATGAACCCTTCGCCGCACTTGCCGAAGCCCGCGCCGGGGGTGCAGACGACCCCGGCCTGGAGCAGCCGGTCGAAAAAGGACCAAGCATCGGTTTTTCCTTCGATCCAGATATAGGGAGAATTTTTGCCGCCCGCGCAGGCATACCCCAGGTCGGTCATCTCTTTCCGGATCAGGGCCGCATTCTCCATATAATAGTCGATCCGCTCCCGGACTTCGGCCTTTCCCGCCGGGCTGTAGACGGCCTCGGCGGCCCGCTGCACCGGATAGGCCACGCCGTTGAACTTGGTGGAATGGCGGCGGTTCCACAGGGCGTGAACCGAATGGGCGTTTCCGGATCGGTCATAGGCACTGCAGGATTTGGGGATCACCGTGAAGGCGCACCGGGTTCCGGTGAACCCGGCGGTCTTGGAGAAACTCCGGAATTCGATGGCCGCCTCCCGGGCGCCCTCGATCTCGAAGATGGAATGGGGCATGGCGTCGTCGCGGATGAAGGCCTCGTAGGCCGCGTCAAACAGGATGAGCGCCTTGTTCTCCCGGGCGTAATCGACCCAGCGTTTCAGCCCCTCCCGGCTGATGCCGGCGCCGGTGGGATTGTTGGGAAAGCACAGATACACCAAATCCACCGGTTCCGACGGCGGTTCGGGGATGAACCCGTTTTCCGGCAGGCTCTCCAGATAGACCAGCCCCCCGTAGCGGCCGTCCGCGAAGGGACCGGTGCGTCCGGCCATGACGTTGGTGTCCAGATAAACCGGATAAACCGGGTCGGGGAGGGCCACCCGGATGTCGGCGGCGAAAATCTCCTGGATATTGCCGGTGTCGCATTTGGCGCCGTCGCTGATGAAAATTTCATCTGCGGCGATGTCGGCGTTCCTGCGCCGGAAATCCTCGGCCGCGATGGTCTCCCGCAGAAAGGGGTATCCCTGTTCGGGACCGTAGCCTCTGAAGGTGGCGTCTTCGGCCATTTCGTCCACGGCCCTGTGAAGCGCGTCCACGCAGGATCGGGGCAACGCCCGGGTCACGTCGCCGATGCCGAGTTTGATGATGGCCTGGTCCGGATGGGCCGCCTGGTGGGCGGCCACGCGCCGGGCGATGTCCGAAAAGAGATAGGATGCCTGCAACTTCAGATAGTTTTCATTGATTTGGATCATGGAAATTCCTCTTGGAAAACGCGGTTAAGCCGCTTCGTCGTCCACCTGGGCCCCCGACGTTTGCATCTGTTTTCGCACCCGGACATGATTGGAAAACCAGGCCTTGACCACCGAATGGAACAGCGTGGCCAGCGGGATGGCGAAAAAAAGACCCCACACCCCCCACAGCCCGCCGAACACCAGCACCGCCACGATGATGGCCACCGGATGAAGGTTGACCACTTCAGAGAGCAACAGGGGCACCAGCAGATTGCCGTCCAGCAGCTGGATAAAGCTGTAGGCGATGACGGCGTAGGCGAAATCGGCGCCCCAGCCCCATTGGAAATAGGCGACCAGGATCACCGGAATGTACATGACCGTGGCCCCGATGTAGGGAATCAGCACCGACAACCCCACGAAGAGCGAAATCAGGGCCGTGAAATTCAGGCCCAGCAGTTTAAACGTGATGTAGCTGGCGCCCCAGACGATGAGGATCTCCCAGATCTTGCCGCGCACGTACCGGGCCACCTGGGCGTTGACCTCGTGCCAGACCTCCGTGGCCAGGCGCCGCTCCTCCGGAAGAAATTTTTTGAGCCACTCGATGATCACCGTCTTGTCCTTGAGAAAGAAAAAGACCATCAGCGGCACCAGAATAACGTAAACCACCGTGGAAATCACGCCGCGCACGGAGGCCAGGGAGAACATCAGCACCTGCTGTCCCAGTTTGGACAACTCCGTTCCGATGATGTTCATGATGTCCTTCACCTGGGTTTCGGAAATGTATTCCGGATATTTCTGGGGCAACTGCATCAACTCTTTCTGGCCTTTGGCGATCCAGTCGGGAATCTGCTGATAGAGCTGG
>JAABTD010000253.1 GCA_011390065.1 Desulfobacteraceae bacterium | reverse complement strand
AAGACGGCATTTACAGTGCCATCATCACCGCAAGAACGCCTGACGGGAAACTCAAACGTCCTCCCATTGAAGTCAATGCATCCCAATACGAAATCGTACGCGCCGGCCGGAGGAGAAGGGCGGCCGCCCGGTCCAATGAACCGATTCCCATCGATGCTCAGAACACGGAAACCGGCAAAAGCGGCGACAACCTTGAGGAGATGGAAGAAATGCTGTCGGAAGAACCCAATGACAGATTGACGCAGTTGATCCGGGAAAATTTCAGCAAAACCCCCCAAATGGCAAAGGGGATGATCAGAGGCGTCTACGGCAATGATTACAAACGGATCAACGCACCGCAGCTGGCCGACCGCATCTACCTTGTCAGCCGGCTTCTGGACGCCCTTGAGAAGCACCCGGAAGGGGAAAAAGTCCTCAAAGAGGTGCTGAACCATATCGAGGGCCGAATCGAGCAGGTCTCCGAAAGCGTTCTGGGCGATCTCGCCATTCAGGACGGCGTCCTCAAGGTCCGCATCGGCGGAAAAGAAGGCGCGATAGGAAAAATCAACCCCAAGCTCACCAAGACCCTGGCCACCAGCAAGAGCCGCGTGAGCATCCGGAAAAAAATGCGCAACATCGTCCGCGGCAAGTCGGCCTTCACCCCCCGGGATTACAAAGCGCTGGCCGACGATTTCGGCATTCCGGTCCAGGACGCCAAAGACATCGTTGAACTGCTCAAAGGATGCTTCAACGAAGAGGGACAATTTCTCCGCAAGGTCTTCGAGGCCAGCATCCCCGCCTTCACCCGGTGGGAGCGTCGGATCTTCGAATTCATGTGGCATTATCTCAAGGAGACCTTCCGGCGCCAGGATCGGGTGGCGTTTCTCAACTCCCTCCAGCATCTGATTGCCGCGATGAAACAGCCCCAGAAGGCCATCAGCGTCCTGATGACCGATTTCATGAAAAACCCGACCATGGTCAGTTACTCCGATCGAAACGCCATCATGCTGTCGAACCTCCTCATCCGGAAATACAACAAGGAGCTGAACCTGGACATCGAAATGACCCCCGAGGAGGTTCTGCTGGTCCGGGAAGGCATCGACCGGAAGATCGCCGGGGCGGTCGCCAAGGTCCTCGACGCCTCCCAGGACCGGTTCATGCGAAAAATGCGGACCATCCGCAATTACATCCGCATCGTCCTCGGCGGCGTACGCGCCGACACCGCCCCCATGCCGTTGCGCTATCTGATCACCCTGGAGCGGGAAATCTATATTTTCCTGGCGCTTCTGGAAGGCAATACCGCCCGGAGAGTGTTGCGCAGCGCAGCCAATACGTACGGCGATCCATCCGCCGATATCTATCGCCTCAAAAACAGCCGGAAAAACCTGATCGTCATCATGCAGCACCTCAAGGTCATTCTCCGCGCCCTGGGCCGGATCGGAACCGAAACGGATCTAAGCCTGCTGGACCGGATCAACAACTCGGACCAGGGGTTCATGCGGCTCGCCATGGGGAGTCAGGAGGAAGACAAGGTGCGCCAGGTGCTTCGATGGGCTGAACTCTCCAGGGAAAACATCCTGAAACGGACCATGAAAGACTCCAGAGATACCGGAGGATTCATGGTGATTCGGTAATCCGGTTCCCACCCCAAATCCCGCTGTTCCGCCCGCCGGTCTGTCCATGCCCTCCCGCTTCCCGCCGCCGTCCCACGGGAAAGGACGGCGGGAAGACCCTTGACAAACGCCCATCATTTATTAATCTTAGCATCTTGAAACGATCCATATCGATATGAGGAGGAGATGTGCGCATTGACGAGCTGAAGCACCGGATCGAAGAGGCCCACCCGCTGATCAACCGCATCCGGGATGAAATCGGCAACGTGCTGGTCGGACAACGGAACCTGGTTGACGGGCTGCTCATGGGGCTTTTCACCCGGGGCCATATCCTTATCGAAGGGGTGCCCGGGCTCGCCAAAACCAGCGCCGTCAAGGCATTGGCGGATACGGTCCGGGCTGAATTCAAGCGGATTCAATTCACCCCCGACCTGCTCCCCGCCGATCTTCTGGGCACCGAAGTCTACCGCCCCAAAACCGGTGATTTCGACACCCGGAAGGGGCCGATTTTCAACAACATCATCCTGGCCGACGAAATCAACCGGGCGCCGTCCAAAGTTCAGTCGGCCCTTCTGGAAGCCATGCAGGAACGACAGGTCACCATCGGAGAGACCACCTATCCCCTGCCCCGGCCCTTCCTGGTTTTGGCCACCCAGAACCCCATCGACCAGGAAGGCACCTATCCGCTGCCGGAGGCCCAGGTAGACCGGTTCATGTTCAAGCTGCTGGTCGATTATCCGGATCGAACCGAAGAAAAGGAGATCATGCGCCGGATCGGGTTCCATGCGCCCGTTTCCGCCGGGCCGGTGATCGATCCCGTGCAGATCGACGCCATTGCCGCGCTGGCCGGCGATGTCTATATGGATGAAAAACTGAAAGATTACATCGTGGATATTGTCTTTGCCAGCCGTCGGCCGGCGGATTACGGCATCGACATCGGCCACTACATCCAGTACGGGGCGTCTCCCAGGGCCACCATCTTTCTGAGCCAGGCGGCCCGGGCCTATGCCTTTCTTCAGGGACGGGCCTACGTCACCCCCCAGGACATCAAAACCGTGGCCCCCAGCGTGTTGCGCCACCGGATCATTCTCACCTACGAAGCCGAGGCCGAGGATCTCACCTCAGAAACCCTTATCGGCCATCTCTTCGATTCGGTTGAAGTTCCCTGATGCTATCCCCCGACATCATCAAAAAAATCAAAAAAATCCACATCAAGGCCGGGCGACGGGTCAACACCCTCATGGCGGGCCAGTACAAATCGGTGTTCCGCGGCGCCGGGATCGAATTCGAGGAAGTGCGGGAATATTTTCCCGGCGACGAGGTCAAGAGCATCGACTGGAAGGTCTCCGCCCGACTCGGACGCCCCTTTGTGAAACGATACCGGGAGGAACGGGAACAGGTCGTGATGTTGCTGCTGGATGTGAGCGCATCGGGGCTGTTCGGGACGTCTTCGGCCATGAAAAAAGAAATCGCAGCCGAAGCGGCGTCGATTCTGGCCTTCAACGCCATCCGGAACAACGACAAGGTGGGCGCCATTTTTTTTACGCAACAGGTGGAAAAATACATCCCCCCGAAAAAAGGGTCGGCCCATGTGTGGCGGGTGATCAGAGAGATGTTTTCCTTCCGGCCGGTCCATGGCGGCACGGATCTCAAGGCGGGGGTGGATTATCTGGGGCGGGTCTGCCGCAAACGGACCACCGCCTTTCTCATCTCGGATTTCCTGCTGCCGGAGCGGCCGCCGGAAGCCCCTGTCGATTGGGGGCGGTCGTTCCGGTCCACCGCCAGGCGGCACGAACTGATCGCGGTGGTGGTATCGGACCCCGGCGAATTCCGGCTTCCGGAAACCGGCCTGCTGCTGGTGGAAGACGCTGAAACGGGCGATGTCTATCACCTGGATGCATCCGACAGACGGACCCGGGAGCGGTTTGAAGCCCTCAAACGCCGGGAATACGCTCAGATTCTGGGCGGCCTCAAGCGGGCGCGCATCGACGCTGTTTCCCTGGAAACCACCAGCGACGCGGCCGATGTTCTGACCCGATATTTCCGGATCAGGGAGCGTCGGAAGCGATGATGGAGCGAAAAGCGGCGGTCTTTCCGGTCATCCTGATCATCGGATGGCTGGGTCTGGCGGGGCTGTATGCTCCGGCAACGGGTCAGACCGGGGGAACCGATCCGGCCCGGTCGGCGTCGGTCCCGGAGTCGGACCCGCCGGCGGCGTCCCCTACCGGCCCTCAAATGACCGACATCCACGACATCAAGCCGCCTGAAAGGCCCGCCCCCCGCCCGGCGTGGATCTATTTTGCGCTCATGGCCGGCGCGGTCCTGTGTCTCGCGGCCCTGGTGATTCTGATGCGGCGCCGGTCGCGCCGCAATCCGTCCGGGCCGTCCCGCCCGCTGTTGTCGCCGGCCCGGCGGGCCCTGCAGGCGCTGGAAGACCTTCGGGAGGTGGCGCGGTTCGACGGCCGGACGTTTTATTTCCGACTGTCGGCCATTGTCCGGGAATATCTCCGGGGACGGTTCGGGATGGACGCCCCCGAAATGACCACCGAAGAACTGCTGCCCCGCATACGGGAACTGAACCTGCCGGCGGACCTGCAAGGGGATCTCCGGGCCCTTCTCCGAAACGCCGAACCCATCAAATTCGGGGGCGCCGCCGCCGTTCAGCGGCAAATGGAAACGGATCTGGCGTTTGCCGTCGCTTTCATCCACGACACCGACCCCGCCGGAGACGCAGACGGTGAAAAGACCGGAAGGGAGGCGGCGGCCTAGCCATGTTCCGGTTCGCTTCGCCCCTGTTTTTCCTGCTGCTGGTCATCGTCCCGGCCGCGGTTGCCTGGCGACGGCGGCGCCGTCCCCATCCGACCCTGCGGATGCCCGGCCTGACGGTTGCCCGGCAGGTTCCTCCTTCCACGGCGCTGAAGCTCCGGTGGCTCATCCCGTTCCTCAAATACGCCGCCCTGGTGCTGATGATCGCGGCCATGGCCCGTCCCCAGTGGGGAACCCGGCAGGAGATGGTCCTGACCGAAGGGGTCAATATCGTTCTGGCGGTGGATCTGTCCGAAAGCATGGCCGCCCTCGATTTCCGGCGGGAGGGGAAAATCGTCAATCGGCTGGAAGCGGTCAAGGGCGTGGTCGAAGACTTCATCCGGGGCCGAACGGGAGACCGCATCGGCATGGTGGTGTTTGGTTCCGAGGCCTATACCCAGCTCCCCTTGACCCGGGATTACAACGCCATCGCCGCCACGCTGGACCGCCTGAAGATCGGGGCCGCCGGGAAAAACACCGCCATCGGCGACGCCATCGGCATCTCCCTTAAACGGCTGACCGACATCGAAAGCGAAGCGAACATCATCATCCTGCTGACGGACGGCCAGAGCAATGCCGGACAGCTTTCACCCCAGGCGGCCAGCGAGATCGCCGGGGAAAAGCAGGTCAGGATCTACACGATCGGCGTCGGGACCCGGGGCCGGGCCCCGTTTCTGGTGAGGGACCCGGTCTTTGGCGAGCGATATGTCTACCAGCAGGTGACCATCGATGAGGAGACGCTGAAAGCCATTGCGGAAAAAACCGGCGGGCTCTATTTCCGGGCCGAAAACACCGAGGGGCTCGCCGAGATCTATGATCGGATCGACGCCCTGGAGAAAACCGAAGTGGAAGTGAAAACCTTTTCGGAATTCAACGATCTCTATCCCTATCTTCTGCTGCCGGCGTTTGTCCTGCTCGCCCTCTGGTGCCTGCTGGCCAACACCCGATTCCTGAGGACGCCATGAAATTCGCCAGAATTGAAATGCTGTTTCTGATCTGGGCGGCGCCGGTCCTCGGGCTGGTCCTGGCCTACGGCATGAGGCGCCGCCGGAAGGCCCTTGCCCGGTTCGCCTCCCGCAGCAACCTGTCCGTCATCGCGCCGTCGGTTTCACCGGCCGGGAGATGGACCAAAGGAGGACTCCTGCTGGCGGCCCTGGTCTTCATGGCCCTGGCCCTGTCCGGACCCCGGTACGGCTTTCGCTGGCAGGAAATCGAACGCCGGGGGGTCGATTTGATCATTGCGCTGGACTGCTCCCGTTCCATGCTCGCCCGGGATTTTCAGCCCACGCGCCTCGATCGGGCCAAACGCGAGGTGCTGGATCTGCTCTCCATGCTGGAAGGGGATCGGGTGGGGCTTGCGGCCTTTGCCGGAACCGCGTTTCTCCAGTGTCCCCTGACCCTCGACTACGGCGCGTTTCACCTGTTCCTCGACGTCTTGTCGCCGGACTACCTGCCCGTGGGGGGCACCGACATCACCGGGGCCCTGACCGTGGCCCGGAACAGCTTCGACCCCAAATCCGCCGCGGACAAAGCGGTGATCCTGATCACGGACGGCGAGAACACCGGCCGGGGCGATCCCATCGAGGCGGCCGGAGAACTGGCAGCCGCCGACATCAAGCTGTTCTGCATCGGCGTCGGCGGCCGGGAGGGGACCCCGGTGCCCGATGCCGACGGGGGGTTCCATAAAGATCGGAAAGGACAGATCGTCATGACCCGGCTCGATGAGGAGGTCTTAAAAAAAATGGCCGTTTCGACCGGGGGAACCTACGTCCGGTCCGTTGCGGGCGACATGGACCTGGACGTCGTTTACAGAGAGGAAATCCGGGGGAAAATGGAAACCGCCGCCCTGGCCGGCGGGCGGAAACAGATCTGGGAAGACCGGTTCCAGTGGTTTCTGGGCCTGGCGATTCTGTGCATGGCTGTCGAGTTGTTCATGCGACCGGTTCGACGCCCCCTGGATGCCGCCCTCAAAGGAACCTTTCTGTTCCTTTTTCTGACCTGCCTGACGCCGCCGCCGGCCCTGGCCGGGCCGCTGGAGCAAGGGGTCGGGGCCTATGATCAGGGGGACTATGAAACGGCCCTCAAACGGTTCATCGACGCCCAGCTCGATGATCCGGACCGGGCCGATATCCTTTACAACATCGGCAACGCCTATTACAAACTGGGGGACTACGAGGCCGCGCTGACCCATTACCAACAGGCCCTGGAAAAGGACCCGGCCGGCCTGGAAGAAAAAGCGCATTACAACAAAGGCAACGCCCACTTCAGAAACAACGATTACGAGGCGGCGATCAAGGCTTACGAGGCGGCCCTGAAGATCGATCCCGAAGATCGGCAGGCGGAGGAGAATCTCCGGTTCGTCCGAAAGGTGATGGAGCAACAACAACAGCAACAGCAACAATCCGGGACGGAAGGGGATGACAAAAAAAAGGAAGATGAAATGTCTCAACAGGACGACCCGGGGCAGCAGGACGGGACTTCCGATGCAACTAGGGACGGTCAACCATCCGATCAGCAGCCGGAGGCGCCGAAG